>JAKCBW010000008.1 GCA_021842145.1 Actinomycetes bacterium | reverse complement strand
TCGGCATCATCCGACACGCGACCTACCGATCAGTCAACATCGCAGCAGCGACCCGCCAACTCGCTCGCATGCCAGATCTCACGCTCGACCTACTCGGCATCCCATCTGTACTTTGCAAATGACCGTGCTTCGCTGGCTACCATAACCAGCGCTGTTGCAATGACCGGTTGAGCGCGCCCCCTGTCACTGGAATCGAACAAACATCGTCTGGGCGCCACCGATCGACGATCTGACCACATCGTGTGATGAGGCCGAGAGCCTCGTTGCGGACAACAAGTTCGCGCCTCGTCCCGGTCGGTGGACCTTGGGTCACACAATAAGAACCAGAAGCTCACTTCCGATCAAAACACGCTATAATTCTGTACATGACTACACTGCCCATCGCCGATGCTCGAGCTCAGTTGTCCAAATTGGTCGACGAAGCGAGTTCAACGCACGAGCGTTTCGAGATCACCAAGAACGGACACCGAGCCGCCGTGCTCATGGGGGCCGATGACTACGACGCCATGCGCGAGACGATTGCCGTGCTGTCCGACCCTGCGCTGCTGCTCGAGCACCAGGTGGGCGCGCAAGCGATCTTGGAAGGTGATGTCCTCAATAGAGATCAACTCGCCGAAGTGATGAGGAATGCCGGGCGCAGTGTCGACACCAAGTAGGGAACGATACAACCTTCTCATCGCCCGATCGGCCGCAATGTCGCTATCTGACGTACTCCCGGAGAAAATCGCCCACGCGGTGTACGAATTCATAACCGGGCCGTTGCTCGACAACCCTCAGCGCGTTGGCAAACCGCTTGGGCCACCCTTGGCTCCGGCGTACTCAGCGAGTCGCGGTGACTATCGAGTATTGTACTTCATTGATGACGACACGCACACGGTGTTGGTGACCGCGATTAGCCATCGTGCAGGCGTCTATCGGTCGTGAACAACGAAGATTGGCCACTTCTATCTCCGGGACGGTGCGCGCAATCTGATTTTGTGGATCCCGCAGCGGCTTCAACCGGTCAGCGCAACAAGCTTCGCGAGTGTCTCTACGGGCATTCTATAACCGAGGGTTTCGCGGGGTCCTCCGCTGAGACTTCGCTGAATCCTCATGAGGTCCTCGCGAGAGTGCTTCGACTGGTCAGCTACTTCTGGCATGTATTTCAAATAACGACAGTCAAGGCACCATATTGCAATCTCCTCGAAGCATTGAATCGCTAGATGTTTTCAAGTATCGTAAAGTCAGACACGGGAGCAGCTCCACATTTAGCATTATGAATCAGCAATGAAGATCTTATCGAAAACCACAATTTTGTTAGGTGCGCTTGCCTTGCTGCTGTCCGCTTGCGGAGGAACTAAAGCTATTGGTGCCACTGTTGCTGCGACTACTTCAACGACTTCTCACACTCTTACAAATACCCCGACGCAAGCGGTGGGCAAAGTCCGATTCCAAGGGTGTCCAACAGCGAGTGGTATTGGAGCTAATCCGCCGACCCCTTCCAACTTTGCCAATTCCGATTACTCGTCCGGCCTTGGCATTCCATCAGGGCTGATGGGCAAACTCACTGTTTATGTGATGGCTGGGGGACTAGGTGTTGCAGCTCCATCGGGTTGGCAATGTAAGGCAATCGAAAACGCTGACGGGGGAAGAACAATTAACGTCATCGGACCGCAATCACAAGGCGTCGAGCTAACCGTACCCAACGGACAGGGTCCCAGCGTATCCCTGGCATGCCCTTTCTTTGCGACTGCCAAAGTTATGGATCCCTGTGATCTGTACTCTTCACCTCCCGTTATAGGTGAAACCTCACAAAGATTGAATCCATCGGCGGAACTTTTCAAGGATCAGGCCTACGTGGATGGAAATGGGCAATTATCCGGAGGGCAATATCCGGATGAAGGTATCGTCATCTGGGTCCCAGGAGACAAGCTAGGATCGGCTTCATCGGACAATCAAGGCTACGCCGTACAAACAGACTGCGCCATGGTGTCTTCCTCAAACGGATTATGCCGGGCGATCCTCAACTTTGTCACTTATTGGTACATCAATCCATCTGCCGCTGGATTTTAGAATCCCATTCGCTCAAAAGGAACAGTTTGGTGCCCTGATTGATTTGACACCCGTGGATGGAAAAGCCATTTTGTTACGCTGGCCACCTAGACAATCCCTCCATGAGGAGCTTTAGCTCCGTTGTCGAAGACGAGACAAGACAAGATAGTGACCATAGACCGACCACGGTAGCAGTCGAAAATCCAAAGAAACCCAGTAAAGGGATTTTCCTCGGATTCTTACTCGCCGCTGGTCTTGTAGTAGGTGGTGTCGCTGGGATTACCGTGGTGGTCGCTGCCATCGCTTACTTCACCGGACACCTTTTTAAAAACGATACAAATATATCCGCAGTGGCGCAACGGACAGTATCGACCGCATTGCCAAAAGGAACTTTACTTTAAATAGGTATTAGTAAACAATTGTCATCGAACGGCCAAGATCCATCGGTTTTGCTCCCTCCTTCTTGTGTGGCGACCAACTGTGTCGCCACCGCTGTAGGTACGGTCAACCCCCAGGACACCGTCACGGGAAATGGCCAAGGAGGCTTGCCGGAAGGCTACTCTCGATACGGCGATGTTGTGCTGCTTTATGTGTCTGCTTCTCCTCGCTGGGGCGAGACACAAATTGCTGACATCGCTATCGAGCACCCATTTGTGATAAGCTTCACAGCCAGCGCCTCATGGACTCTAGCGGCCCGCTTGGCCAAGGACTTCGGTGCCGGGCCTCCTACCGGCTGCGCTATAGCTATCCAATCAACCCACGCCTTCATGGGTGCAGGTAATGAGATTTGAATGGCCAAAGCTCGATCATGTCATGTGCCGAGCTGTTGCATATAGGAAGTCAGAGTTTCACTGCTTGGATTGGGGTCGGTTGGCGTGACAAAGGTGATGCCTGGCTCGCGGCCCAAGGCCAGCGAGAAAAGATGCAGTCGCGAACCTGGGCCCGTGAAGCCCGCTGCATCGAACGAAGTGGTAGCGCCGACCCCTGAGACGAGCGGCCTCGTCATTTCCTTGATGACGAAGCGGTGAGACCGTGACGTCACGCAAGAACCCCCGTCCGAAGGTAGAATACCCCGGTTCCCGTGGTCCCGAACCCCGTGGATCGGTGCAACCCCCTCGACCAACGACCCCGAAGGAATGCGCCTCCTCATGTTCACTCTCGATTAGCGCACCCGTCTTCGTCGATCTGTCGAACGCGGATGAGGTTCGCGCTACAGTCACGCTGGCGACGTTGCTCGGGTCCGTGCTCGCCCAGGGCCGCCCCACCGGAGTCGTGCTCGAACCCTCCGATGTCACAGCGTCGACGCATGGTTGACTAGCAGAGTAGACGTTCGCTGTGTTTGAAGCGGTGTTTACCGCCACCGATTGAGGAGAAAGCCGTGCGCATCGCCACTTACACCCGGATTTCGACCGACGAGGTCAACCAGCCCTACTCCCTCGGCGCGCAGTCCGAGAAACTGAGCAACTACGTCGCGAGCCAAGTGGACTGGGAATTGGTGTCCACCTTCACCGACCAGATGTCGGGCTCCAAGTTAGAACGGCCGGGACTCAGCAACGCGCTGCGCGCCATCAAGGCCGGAAAGTTCGGCCTTCTGCTCGCCTACAGCGTGGACCGACTGTCGCGCAGAGTGCGCGGGCTCGCCGAGATATTGGAGACCTTGGACAGCGTGAACGTGGGCTTTCGATCTGCGACCGAACCCTTCGACACCACGTCACCAGCGGGGAGCATGATGGTCCAAATGCTCGGCATCTTCGCCGTATTTGAACGCGCTACGATCATTGACCGCGTGATCGCAGGCACGGATCGCAAGGCGAGCCTCGGTGGCTGGTGCCGCGGCGTCGCCCCCTACGGTTACCGAGTGTTGAAGGGCGAGGGCCGTGTCAGCGTGGACGAAACCGAAGCTCCCCTCGTGCCGGTGCTCTTCGACCTCTTCGCGAATCAGAATCTCGGTAGTCACACCGTCGCCAATTGGCTGAACCGTGCTGATCTGGTGACCCGTTCGGGCAAGCCCTGGTACTTTAACTCGGTGCTAACGGTGCTGCGCAGTCGGGTCCACCTCAGCCAGGTTCGCTACCGTAACGGGTGGTGCGACGGCAGCCATTCCGCTCTCGTTGAGAAGGAGTTGTTCGACGCCGCACAGGTGATCCTCGACGAGCGCTGTGAGGACTCCTCCAAGCGCGCCACCAACGCCTCGGACTACCTGCTCACCCGACTCGTCGTCTGCAACCACTGCGGCCAGCGCTTCGCGGGCACGCGTGCGACAGGTCTCGTTACGACCTGTCGCTATTACACCTGCGGTTCGCCCAAGCGCTACGGCACCAAGACCCGTAACGCCGACCGATTGCCCGCCGACGTGCTCGATAGCGCAATCATCGACTCCTTGCTCGCCGCCTACGAGGATTCGGGCCTCTTTCGCCCTGCCGTCGGTCAAGCGCAGCTACAGGCCCGCGACGGTCACTCGCGCCACGACGAACTCCTTGCCATAACCAATGAACTCGCCAAGCTCGACACCAGTGTCGATCGCTACATGCGAGCGTTCGAGTCGGGTTCCATGCCCGAGGCAATGTGCGGCGATCGAGTGGAAGACCTCGCTACCCGCGCCACCGTTCTTCGAGTCCGGCGCAAAGAACTGAACGAGGAGATGGAGCCGGCTGACATCACGTGCGCGTCGCCCGAGGAATTCGCGACGCTGCGCTACCGAGCCCGTCCTTCGCGTACCTTTGGCTGGCGATCCAGTTCGCGCAGCCTCCCGGTCGGTGGGCCGTAGAGGACTCGAACCTCTGACCCCTTGCGCGTCATGCAAGTGCGCTACCAGCTGCGCCAACGGCCCGTGGGCCATTAACCTAGCAGCTAAATAGCCGAATCATTGCACTGTTTGCCTTTTTATCCTCTGGACAAAAAATCGGCCCCTATCCGAACTCAGATAGGGGCCAGTTGAGGCGGCGAGCGGAATCGAACCGCTTTGCAAGGCTTTGCAGGCCTCTGCCGAACCATTCGGCCACGCCGCCATCTACAACATCCAAAGGATGGTGAAAAGTACACTCTAACCCATTAACAGATTTTCCGATCATTACGATCCTCAATCATCACCCAACCGAAGCAGATTCGCCAAAGGAAACCAGCCAAGTTTCCTGAAGGAGGCATCGGAACGGGCCCCGTTCGAATGCGATATCAATTCACAGGCTCGATTAGCTTATGGGCCACTCGTAGGAATTTTGATGAGAATGTCTACGGTTGCCAAACGTCACCCGACATATGCCACAGCTGTCGGCTTCAAATATTGCCGAGTTGGACCAGCCTATTTCATCCCTCGCGAGGTGGCAAAGTGCGCTTATCGGGATTTCTCAACAATCTTAAAGCCCCAATAAACTAGCTTGGCTTAAAGGTTCATTCCAGAAAGGTGAGAAACACGAAATCCCAGAGTCAGCTGAAGGGCAGAATTGCATGGGCAGTGGGGGTGTTGCTATTGATAGGAATGGCCATTGGGGCGATTATGGCCGTTCCAACTTCTTCTACACCAACAAACCTCCCCCTTCCATATCCAGAGATGTCAGCAACTAAATACCTGAGTCAGATATCTACCGGCGGTTACTTGCCTGCCAACGTCTCAAAGGCGACCTTCATACCCTCGTCATCGAAACTGGTTGGAGTGGAAAACTTTGATCAAGGTGCAGGCGCCTACGACCGGGGCCTAATTCTCGAAGTACCTATCCCAGCAGCTAAATTGAATTCCTTTTTTGTGCCCGCATTAGGAAACCGAGGCTGGAAGATCCTCTCAAAGACAACATCACGCACTGGATCCAACCTGATAGCGAGAATCGCCGGATCCGATGGGAATTTTTGGGAAATCGGTATAAAAACTCCACCCCCAAGCAGCTATGAGACGGTTTCGCCTCCCACTCCTAAAGGACTCTTGATCGAGTTGAGAATCCTCCAGAACCAGCCCCAATAGCGTAACTCCAGATCTCCCCTGATTAGAGCAGATCTCATCACGCCGGTCAAATGCCTTGAGGTTACCTCATAACCCTTGGCAACCCGGAGACGGTTGGCCAAAACCGCCTCGAAACTATCCGCTGCTACCTTTGATCAAAAGCGCCCACAAACCCCATTGGTGCAGACGGGGAGGAAGTCGCCATCTACATTGCTGACAGTGGGTGGGCGTCGGTAGAGCACTCGATGTGCCAAGCTAGAAAGATAGTTGGGCGGTAAATTGGCGGTAAATTTGCCCAGCAAGGCTTAGGTCAAAAGCTAACTTTGTATCGTCAATGGCAACAGAGGGCCTCTGTGACGTCCAGAGATTTTCGTTCTAAGCTGATGGGATTGAGTGGGTGGAATTGTCGTGTGGGCAACCAGGCAGGACAACCATTTAGCCCACTGCCACCTTTATCGACCGTCCAGCGATTTCAAGCCTGTGAGAAGCAACCAAGCAACTTAATTTCTAACGGCGACCAATGCAAATCGATGATTTGGAAGTTTTTCATATCTTTATCGTTGAATCTAGGCAATATAACGAAAAGTCGAGGATCATGTCTGTACTTGTCTGCTTCCACGCTCACCCTGATGACGAAGTCATGCTTACCGCTGGGGTAATGATGAAAGCAAAGCGCGACGGCCACAGGGTGGTTCTCGTGACCGCCACGGATGGAGCCTGCGGGGAATACCCACCGGGAATTCTCGCCGAGGGCGAGACCTTAGCGGACCGGAGGACCAAAGAGCTTGAGGCTGCGGCAAAAATAATCGGCATCGACAGACTCGTTTGGCTGGGATACAGAGACTCCGGGATGATGGGTACTCCCGACAATGAGAATCCATCCTGTTTTTGGCAAGCGGACATTCAGGAGGCCGCTAGCAGGCTAGAAGCGATTCTCAAAGAGGAGTCCGCTGACGTCCTCACGATCTATGACGATCATGGTGGATATGGCCATCCTGACCACATCCAAGTTCATCGGGTCGGGGTCCTTGCTGGAGAACTCGTCGGAATAAAAGCGATCTATGAGGCTACCATAAACCGAGATCACTTTTTAGAAATGATGAAGGCGGCGTCTGAGATTGCTGAGTTTGCCGACGTTGCCAGCGAGTTTCTTGATCGTCTCGAAGAGTTCGACATGGGACAACCCGAATCCATGCTCACTACCGCAGTCGATGTGTCTGAATTCGCTCAAGCGAAAAGGGATGCTTTCTTTGCCCATGAATCCCAAGTGGCTCCGGACTCGTGGGTGAGAAAAATACCGGAAGATTACTTCAAGGTAGCTTTCGCCAAAGAGTATTTCACCCTTAGGGGGGCATCCACCGGGATCAGAAGCGATGACCTTTTCGACTTTCCTTGGAACGAGACTTAGCTCGCTCCCATAATATTTTCCGCTAAATCAAGGTCCGAAATTAGGTATCCACAAGCTGGATCCTCTGCTAATGGATCACCAAAGGCGGCAAATGCTCGAGATCTAGAACCACCACATAGATCTCGATATCCACAAACTCCACATCTTCCACTAAATTTCGCCTCGCGAATTGAGTGCAAAAGAGGGTGGTTTCGATATATGTCCGTGAGCTCCGCTGACTTAATATTGCCAAGTGACACAGGCAGAAACCCAGAGGGGTATACGTCGCCGTTATGGGCTACGAAAATTATCCCCTTCCCATCCCTCGTTGCGACCGATGGTACCTTTGCCGGTCCTGGGGACTTGCCAAGCCTACTTATCAGGTCATTGCTCAGCTGTCTGTATAGATCCCCGGGCGGGAGTATTTGTGGGCCAGCGAAATTTGGCTCCTTTAGATTTGCGGCGACCCGTCTGAAAAAAGGCGCCTCGACGGTTCGAACCAAAAGACCATAGCTTGAGACGTCGTAAAGGAACCTGGCCACGTCTTCGTTCTCGTCAGGAGCTAGTTCTAATAGCGCCGTTCCCCTGCCGACCTGGATAAGGAAGAAGACTTCCCAGATCTTTACGCCTAAGTCAAGCAGCTTCTCAGCCACCGCTGGAAGGTCCCGGTAAGTTGTCCGCATAACCGTCGAATTAACTTGCACGCTAAAACCATGCGCCAAGAGCCTTGATATCGCCTCCAGGGTGTGCGAGTAATGACCGTCTATCCCCCTGACAAGGTCGTGAGTCCTGTCGATTCCATCTAGCGAGATCGAGGCGGACCTTACTCCCAACCGGTACATCTCATCGAGAGATTTATCACTTAAATGTTCACTCACCGCCGGCGAAATCGCAACTCTGATCCCAAGATCACTCGCATACTTGATGAGTTCGAACTTGTCCGGCCTCATCATTATGTCCCCTCCGGTCAAGACCAAGATCGGTGGGGGTGTTCCAAAGGAAGCTACCTGCTCAATGAGGCGCCTCGAGGCATCACTATCCAGTTCACCAGGCATGCTATGAGAAATTGCTTGCGCCCGGCAGTGACTACAAGCCAATGGGCATGCCTTGGTGGTCTCCCAGAAAACCAGAATCGGCTTCTTGTCAAGGCGTAAAGCCCTTCCATGACCAACCTGTCCATGGGTCAGGCGTGAATGTTGGTGAGGGCCGTCGGTATCGGTTTCTTTTACGGTTACTTCTTCCACGACCAGCTCCCTCGGGATTTACCAAGTTTGACGAAAACTTCTACCTCAAGCCGCCCCCACGTTAAGTCAGGTCGGTTGAGTAATCAGCATGAAGCTCATATCTCAAGGCTCGCGGACTTTCCGGCTAACTAAAGATCATAACTGCTCGGGAATCACCTCAGCGAAGGTCACCTACCCGTCCACGGTTAGGCCAGGCGCCTTACAACTGACCCAAATCAAATAGGCTGCCTAAGTCACCCAGCTACCGTTCCACAGCGAGAGAACGAAGTCCTACAGCGGCGGAAAATCGCAAGTTATTCGCCTGGTCGATTCGGTTGCTCAACGTATTTGCGTAATATCGAAAGCTGTGCCTCACTGAAAGGCCCCACGGAGTAGGAGCCAGACCACGCCTTGTAAGTGCATCATCAGTGTTGTCGCCTTTAGGAGAATTCCCAACGGCGCCGTCGCTCTGAGACGCCTGTCAGGGTTCTTAGCAGCCTCGATATCGAAACATTCGGAGTGAAGTTCACCAAAAGTTGTAAAACTTTTACGGCTACGAAACGGGTCTCGACCAAGGCCAATAAGTGCAAGGCGCTCCGACCTCATAACGGATGAAAGTGACTTTTGGCCCTTATTCCCCCTTAGGCTGTGTCTATGTCTGCCAGTCCTGCCCTGCCTACAAGCCCGATGATCTCGAGCGAAGAACTATTAGAAATCTATCAACTCGAAGACGTGCTCGTCCTCGACTCGAGGTGGTACCTTGACGGCAGAAAAGGTATCGATTCATACCGCAAGGGCCATATTCCAGGGGCAATCTTTGTCGATGTTGAAACCGTATGCACGGGATCAGGTGGACCTTCCCGTGGAAGGCATCCCCTAAAAAGTCCAAAGGACTTCGTCGCTGCCCTAGCGAGCATTGGCGTCGGGTCTGGGATTCGGATCGTGTGCTACGACGACCAATTCGGCTCCATCGCCGCCCGCCTCTGGTGGATGCTCGACCAACTTTCTGTCGATGTCAAAGTGCTAGACGGAGGATTTCAAGCATGGCGCGGTCCGGTGGAACTGAACGACACCGTACTGGATCCAAGCACAAACCCAATTTCAGCCCCCGATTCCTGGCCATCTGAAGCATTGGTTTCTACCGCCGACGTCTCCAGGATTTCGAGGTCAAAGGGTGCTTACATACTCGACGCCAGGGCAAGAGACAGGTATCTAGGTCATTTCGAGCCAATCGATCGAGTCCCGGGGCACATCCCCACCGCCAAGTCCTTCCCGTGGACGACGATGGTAGACCGGGATGGTTTCCTTCCCCCAAATGAACTTCGGCAGCTATTCAATGGAGTGCTCAAAGACCCGTCAAAGCCGGTCATCTGCTCCTGCGGTTCGGGGATAACGGCCTGCCATCTGCTCCTTGGACTGCGCATTAGTGGTATTGGCGGAGGATTTCTATATGAAGGCTCATACTCAGGCTGGTCATCGGATCCTAAGAGACCGATCTGTATCGAAGAATGTTAAAAACCTTTGTTGCTCAATTCGTGCACCATCGCGAGTTCGCCCTCGCAACTGAGGTCTAAGTGATCTAAGCCTGAAGCTGGATCAAGGACCCTGAATCGGTGCCTCTCATAAAGTGCAATCGCCCTTGCGTTTGCCCGACGTACTTCTAGTACCACCTTCGAGGCCGATTGATTTCGAGCCCATTCGTTAACCGCTTCTACTAGTCGGTCACCGGTTCCGGTACCTCTCGCCCAGGGAGCAACCCAAAGGGAAATTAGCACCACGATGCGCTCTACCTTGTCCATCGCACTAACCATGCCAGCGGGTTGGTCATTTAGGTAAGCGACCACATTTAGTGGTACCGCTTCCAAACGGTCCCTCCATCGCTCTTCCGTGTCGTTTTGGCCACTCCACTGCTCAAGCGTGGAATCAAAGGACGCCGGAAACTCAGCCAGCGCACTGAGGCGAAGATGTCTCCACATCCTCCAATCCTCAACCCCAATCGATTTCACTTCTACGGACGACATAACCACTCCAACCTGGCTGATTCCCATGAAGTCGTCGATGAGTCAAGTCATGATATGGGACTCCACCCATCAAATCCACGCCAACCAAGTCTACCAGAAGCAAAATACGCACTGAATTAAGGGGCATCTGCATCAATTCCAGAGCATCGCAGAGCATAAGTTAAGCCTCGATACCCCTACAGATTTTGCTCCGATCCCGGGTAATGGTCACGTGCTCCGGTCCAATCCACCAGAACGACATGTTCGGTACACCTACCGCATTCTCAGAGATTATCGTGCGACTTTGTGTTATGAAGCCAGCTCAGAGGGTAGATTTTCCCTAGTCTGTTCGATCAAGGTGACCAGGTTGTCAATCAATTGGATCAGCATATCCCTGCCAGCTTCATCGGCAAAAGCGCCGTCCTCATCGAACTTTGCATGAGCACCGCCAACGTAGACTTCTGGTCTTGAAAGGACCTTTGAATTTGTAGCGTGTAAGACCTGGCGAAGTTGGTTCTGAGACCTTACAGTACCAAGCACGCCGGGAGATGCTCCGGTTATTGCGACCGGCATATCAGATAAAACGCCCTTCGAGTAGGGCCGAGACAGCCAGTCGATCGTGTTCTTAGTAAGTGCGCTAAAGGAGTAGTTGTACTCCGGGGAAGAAATGATAATGCCGTCAGCAGCACCGACCTTTTGCCGGAGTTCAGCTACAGAACGTGGCAGGTTCTCGCCTTCAAAATCCTCGTTATAAAATGGCAGCTTCTCGAGTCCCTCCAAGACCTCAATTTCTACATTTGACGGGGCCAGTTTTGACAGGGCATGGAGCAATTTTGTGTTCAAAGAGGCTGAGCGAGTCGACCCCGAAATTCCTAGTATCCGAATTTTCTGCTGCAATTTTCCACCTCGAGTAATTTACTTTTCAACTAGTAACCAACCTAACTCTTGCACTAGTTGTTCCCATTTGAAAAAATCAACCTTGTTCTCGCCCCAAAGGTGCCCATCTAAGCTATTGGACCCCTAAAAGAGCAAAATCCAATGTCAGATCGGTCACCAAATACGGCCCTCACCGTAAAGCATTTGGCAGATAAGGCAAATTGCTTATAGCAAACCTTTAGGTTTGAAATGGCTCTGCGACTGACTCCTGGCCGACGAGTTTTCGAGTCTCGCATAATAGAAAGGAGGACCATGGGCGATGCATTGAGCAAAATAAGCGAGAAGTTACGCCTGTTCATCGAGTCTCAGCAGGTATTTTTCGTTGCTACAGCACCTTCTGGTTCCGGTGGACACGTCAACTGCTCTCCGAAGGGGGACAGCCAAACGCTGAAGATTTTAGACGAATCGACCCTGGCGTACCTAGACATCACTGGAAGCGGCTCAGAAACTATCGCCCATCTAAAGGAGAATGGGCGAATCGTAATAATGTGGTGTTCCTTTGGAGAGAAGCCAATGACTGTTCGGGTTCACGGCAAAGGGCGAGTTCACCTCTTAGGTGAGGCAGATTTCGAATCTCATCTGACACCGTTTCCTCCTCGCCTTGGCACTAGGGCGGTGATTGAAGTTAGCGTGGAAAGGGTGAGCAGTTCCTGCGGTTTCGGAGTACCGATCATGGAAACGGTAAAAGAGAGGCCCGACATGACTGACTGGTGCAAGAAAAAGGGTGAAGAAAAACTGGTCGATTACCGCCGACGAAAAAACGCCAAAAGTATCGACGGTTTGGACTCCTTCTCTATTTGACCATTATCACGTCGACCAATAACACGTCGACCCAGCTTAAGCCGTCTAGCTCTGCAGGTCTGAATGCCTCTGGAAGCTATCAGCTACCCAGAGCAAGATTAATTGACTCTAAAGGTTAATTGACCTCTAAGAGGCCAGGAGCCAGTCCCTCCACTGCGGTATTTAATTTCAAAAGAGCTTTGGTGAGCAAACGCGCTGGCCGAGCACCTCTGATCGTCCCAGCTCCATCGGCTAGGTCGTTCCAAAAGATGCCCCAAGCCGAGTCGAGTCGAGTCGAAACAACTGGGTTAAATAGTAACTTCATCGCCGCCAGGGCCACCCTGGGGTTAGCGATTGCTATCCGATGCAGCAGTGACGACGCCCTTTGGTAGTCGAGAAGGTTCTCCTGGATCCATCTTCGATAAAGGGCAGCCGGATCCAAAATACCCATCTCTATGACCCTTGCTGCGGCGACCGAAGAAGCTATCGCTTGGGCAATTCCTTCGCCCTGGAGAGGGTTGACCAATCCCGCTGCGTCTCCGACCAGTAACGCCCTCCCCTTTCCAGGCATCGTGCCGGAGGTACCCATCTTCAGCCAACCGCCCAACTTTTGGGTAGGACTGGCCCCATCCGAAACTACCTTGGCATTTGCCAACCGATGGTAGTAACCCTCAAGTTCTTTAGTCGCTATCGAACCCGCCCTCTTATTGGATCCTACTCCCACACCGACACCCAGGTTGACCCTCCCACCTGCGCTTGGAAAGGCCCACCCATAACCGGGGAAAAGCCTACCCATGGGTTGCTCCCATAGTGAGATGGTAGGAAACTCAATCGTCGCTTCTAGGTAGGTTCGGACTGCGAAGCCGAGTAAAAACTTGCTTGGATCAACCAGTTCAAGGGACTGAGCGACCGTGGATATCGCTCCGTCCGCTCCAACTAGGTACTCCGAATGGAGCTTCCTCCCATCTGGGAGGGCTACCTCATAGCCAGAATCGATCAGGGCTACAGTTCCAACCCGAGCATTTACGAACTCAGCACCCGACTCAAGTGCATAATTGAGCAAGTGATTATCAAATATCTCCCGCGGAGACGACCATCCGACTCCGTCATAGTCGAGACCTTGTTCCGACGGGAGCCTCACTGTACTACCCCCCGGGCCGATGATATTGACGTCGGATACCTCTAGCGCTGATTCTGGCCTTGTGATCCCAAGCGAACGAAGGATTCGCACCGCTTTGGGTCCAATAACATCTCCACAAGCCTTATCCCTTGGAAATCTTGACTTGTCAACGATGCCAACGGTGGCTCCCGTGCGCACTAGCGACAGTGCACAGATCGATCCGGCTGGACCAGCGCCGACGACAATGACGTCAAAGTGTTTCATGTTCCACCCACACTACCCGGCATGATTGCAAAATTGTGAACTTGGACTCGACGTCGCTGGTACTCTGTAACTTGCCAGTCAAAGGGCGGAGTTTTCTTCGATGGTGGAAGGGCAGTCTCCATACTCGGCTCGAAGTGATACCGTGCATCAAAGGCATAGTCGCTTCCAAAACTGGGCTCGACAAAAATCAAGCATCGAGCACTTCCCCCACCTTACCACGAACTATCAACTGAAATGTATTTGATATATCAGTAATCAACCCTGTAAGATACGCCAGAGCAGACACCAGTAAGCCTTCGAGCTAACATCCAGAAAAGCCCAGCAGGAGAACGCAATGCCTTCAACCTCTAAATCGACTACACCTCGCATCCAGGAGTCAGACTACGTTCTAACCCTAAGTTGCCACGACCGCCCGGGCATTGTTTACGCCGTGTCGAAGTTTCTTTTCGAGAAGGGTTTGAATATCGTCGAGAGCCAGCAATTTGACGATCATCAAACGGGCATGTTCTTCATGAGGGTCCAGGTTGAGGTAGTCGATGGCTCGGCTATCAACCTCGAAGACCTTAGAATTAGCTTCAAATCCGTCGCCACCACTTTCGAAATGAACTGGCGACTACTATCGCTAGCCGAAAAACAGCGGGTACTCATCATGGTGAGCAGGGCCGGCCACTGCCTCAACGACCTTCTCTTCCGCTCGGCTAACCGTGCCCTTAACATTGAAATACCATTGGTGGTCTCAAACCATCCCGATCTCGCGGGCCTCGCCGCCAGCTACAACATTCCGTATCGTCATATCCCCGTTAGCCCGGACACGAAATTGCAAGCCGAGGCACAGCTGCTAGAACTCATCGAGGATCTCGACATAGACCTCGTAGTCCTTGCGAGATATATGCAGATACTCTCCACTGATCTTTGCAAAAGACTCGAGGGGCAGGCAATAAATATCCACCATTCGATTCTGCCGAGCTTCAAAGGTGGCCGCCCGTATCACCAAGCCCATGACCGGGGAGTAAAGCTAGTTGGCGCTACCGCCCACTACGTGACAGAGGATCTCGACGAGGGGCCAATAATTGAGCAGGAAGTCGCCCGGGTAAATCACTCAATGAGTGCCGAGGAGGTAGCAATGCTAGGCCGCGACACAGAGAGTTTGGCGCTAGCCCGTGCCGTACGTTGGCATACCGAGAACCGAGTGATGCTTAATGGCATCCGCACTGTGGTGCTTCACTAAACAAGCATTCCTACCGGCTGAAAGGCAAATGAAGCCGGGTAACCAAAATTCAGAAATAACGTAAAGTCGCTTGACAGCTTGTCCTGGTTGCTGCCAGAGGTAATCCACGGCAATACTAAAGCCATGAAATACCTCTGGCAGCAAAATTCCACCATCGCCCGCCGAAGCTGTGCCTGAGCCATTAGCTGTCTAATCCCAAACCGCCCACCTGGGTGAGCATTGGTGGGATTCACCTCGTATCCACACCTTTCGGGGTTCTCCCCTATTGCCGGGTTGGGAGATAGCCTCACTGCGGACAGTTTGCGGGGTGGCACCATTGCGACCTCCACTCCCAAAGTGCACAGTCGTCCGAGCATCCGACCCCCCCTACTCCGTTGCCACCGATGGAAGTGCTGACCTGCGGGCCGAGGCGCTAATTGAGCCCCAACTGGCATGTTCCGGCTCGTAGTGGAGGTTGAGCGCAGCATCCATCTCCCGATTCCGAGCTCGTCGGTTAGGACACATGGGAGGCATTCCACCTCCTGAAGGCTTTACACAGCTTCGGCGACTTTCAGTTCCTTTAATCCAGCATGCTGACTTGGTCTTGTATCCGCCAGATCTATAAACAAAAAGGAATCCTTTCGGATCCCTTTTTTTATACAACACTTATCTCCCCTGGAGCGGACGACGGGATTCGAACCCGCGACCCTCACCTTGGCAAGGTGATGCTCTACCAGCTGAGCCACGTCCGCAGTGCAAATCACTCTAGTCGGAGTACAACTTTCAAACTGTCACTTCAAACCGGTCGACTTCATCTAGTTCTGCAATTATCGATACGACTAGTAGGTCAGGGTCCTTCAGTAACCTGGGGCAGCTCATCACTCCCAGCTCCATCTGGTCCATGTAACTGTATGCCGTGACATTTAGTCCACTCCCCTCGGCCAATGGCCCAATCGGGATGATTGAGCTGATTCGCCGACCGAGCAGATAGAGGGGAAAATCCACGCCAGCAAGATTCGATATAACGAGATTGAAGAGGGGTCTTATCGAATCCAACAGGGAAAGTTCGTTGGCAAAATCGACAGCTAATGAAATAAGCGGGGTAGCGACCAAAGTACCCAATTCAAATAGCACTTCAGAACCGAGCGAATCAGCTTGCTTCCTCGCATTGATAGCCGCCCTCGTAGTTGAATCGAGTCTCTCAATCGCACTTTGAGATCCCGTGGGAAGCTTCACCAGCATTCCCATCAATCGATTCTTGGAGTCTTGATTTCCGTCTTCTTGTCCACGAAGGGATATAGGAACGAGAGCGACCAGCGACTCGATCGGGTCGAGCCCCCTCTCGTCGAAGTATCTCTTCATTGCACCCGCAATCACCGACAACAGAGCGTTGTTCAGGGTGGTATTTAATCGTGCTGCATGTCTCGACAGCACCGCCAAAGGGAACGACAAGGTTCTAAATTCCCGCTGATCGCTCAAAGTACCTGAAATTTCACATTTCGTTCCGGAAAACAAACTACCAATAGCATCTCCGAAATGACCCTCGGGATGGTTCTTTGCCTCGGAGACCCGCCGCTTCAAATTCAACAATGCGGGTATGCGCCCACTGACAAGGTCAATAATGCTTTCAAGTCCTGCATCAACCGGATTCGGAGTCTTTACGAAGGGCGGATTGGACGGCATGTTTTGTCGAGACGAAGCTGTGTCTGGATGAAAGTCCGGCTCCAAATCGACTACACCGGAGAGCAACTCAAGTCCTAAGCCACCATCCAAAAGGGCATGGTGAAGCTTCACAATAAGGAAAGTGCGACCTTCGCGATCATAAAAGAGCCTGATCTGCCAGGGCGGACGATCCTTCTCAAGGTGGGCCATTAAGAACTCCGCCACCCTAACGTCCAGCTCATAAGTTGGATCTATAGGCTCAGGATCGGAGACAATATGATAATCAAGGTCAAATTCTTCATCTTCAATCCAGTGCGGAAATCCGATTCCGAGCCTCGGAGTCCAGACCTTCTTGGTCAAAGCTAAAAGGCGTCCCCTCCTAGCCGTAAAGAGGTCAATCAGTTCGGTGGCGGATATCCCAGGACAACCACTCTCTGGCTCCAACTTCAACACTGCACCCAGGTACATCGGCGAATTTTTCCCATGAAGGTACCAGAATCCTGCATCCATACCCGAAAGCTTCTCCACAGGGTGATCCTATTGGCAACGACGTTAAAACGAGAACACAAACGGTCCACTCCATAACTCTGGGGCGAGGGGAATTGACTTGAAATGGATCCAAGGAAGTCTCACTGCAATGCCCAGAGGTCCGCTTCACTATAGGATGCCAGAGAAGAAACTCGTTTCGCCATCCAGTTGAACCAGGCCAATCGCGGCCGATGGACGACAGGGAACTGAAAGCGACCCTGGAGTCGACTTAAAACCAGCGGCGGCGATTTTGACAGTTTACAGTGGCCCTAAATCGGTAAGGATCTGCGAAAAGTGAATCGGCATCTGCTACCACGCCTGGTATATGCGGACCCGAAAACTCCCGTCCTATAAGGCAGGAATACCGTCATGTTCCCGTGTGACCGAAGCCGCCTACTCCCCTATCCGACTCGGACAGGCTTTGAACTTCGATAAATTCAACTTCGGGAACCTTCATTAGCGCCAACTGCGCAATTCGATCCCCGATTTTAATTGCGAAATCGGATTCGGAATGATTAGCAAGGACCACCCTGATTTCTCCCCTGTAGCCAGCGTCTACTACCCCCGGTGAATTGAGTACCGAGATTCCGAACTTGTGGGCTAATCCGGAGCGAGGAAGGACAAGGGCGCAAAAACCACGAGGCAACTCTATAGCAAGTGCAGTACCGATAGTTGCCCGGCCTCTAGCTGGAATTACCGCCTCTTCGGCTGCATAGAGATCAAATGCCGCATCGTCGCTGAATGCGGCCTCTGGCGCCCTCGCAGAGTCCGACAGCCTGATAAACGGAACGGCTGGCACCGATTAGCCTCTCCTACCTTTAGCGATCAAAGAGTCCATTACAGCCAGAGTCTTCTCGAAAAGGTCTAATGCCTTTTCCTGTCTGTCGTCTCGCTGCAAGTATGGCAACTTTCGACCTACCCCCCAGATGGTACATAGGGCCATGGCTTCAACTACTATTCTTCCTGACATCTTGGAGATCCCGGCAACCCGAGTCCGAAATGTAATAGGAATCTCCACCAGCTTGCCGCCTAGACGGTGAACCTCATAGGCCATCTCAACCTGGAAGCCATATCCATCAGCCCTTATCCTGCTGAGATCGATCTCTTTGATCAGCCCAGCTCGATATGCCCGAAAACCAGATGTTGCATCCCTTATCGGAACACCCAGGGCGAAGCCGGCGTAGAGATTTCCACCCTTAGAGATAGCAAGACGTAATGGCGGTAGGCCGGGACTCGAACCTCCCGGCACATAACGAGATCCGATTGCCAGGTCTGCCCCATTGTCCAACTCAGTTAAAAGCTCCGGAATTGACTCGGGATCGTGAGAAAGATCGGCATCAATCTCCAAAATCGCTGATGCTCCTGAATCGAGGGCCAAGCGAAAACCATCCCGATAAGCGCTCCCCAAACCAGATTTGGAGGGTCTCTCGAGTACCCGCACCGCCAAGCCAGTATCGGCTAGCCCTTTGGCGATCAACCCGGTACCATCTGGACTCGAATCGTCAACTATCAGAACGGTGGCTTGGGGGACTGCCCCAAGAACCCTTTTCACCAGCTCTTCTATATTTTCTGCCTCCTGATAGGTCGGAACGACCACCCAGGGGCACAAAGAAGGTTGAGATATAACCATGCATTCCTCACATTCGGCACAAGTGAGAATAGTCGCTGCCTCTAGCATTGATAATCGTGCTTGTTTGGATGGACTTAGAAATGACCGGGCTAGACCCGAAAAAACACGTCATAGTTGAGATCGCTACTCTCGTGACCGACGATGACCTTAACATAATCGAAGAGGGGCCCGACCTTGTTATAAAGGCGACCCAGGAGCAACTGGATCAGATGGACAACGTGGTCATCCAGATGCATAACCGCTCCGGACTAATAGCTGAAATGGCATTTAGCGAAGTCACCCTGCAGCAGGCAGAGGCGGAAACACTAGAGTTCATCCGTCGACACGTACCAAAAGAACGTACTGCACCCCTTTGTGGTAATTCGATCGGGACGGATCGGCGTTTTCTAGCTGAATATATGCCTCAAGTAGAAAACTGGCTCCACTACCGCTCAATCGACGTATCGAGCATTAAAGAGCTTGCAAGGCGATGGTTTCCAGATGAGCTAAAAGCCGCTCCGAGCAAAGCGATGGGGCATAGGGCCATGGATGACATCAAAGAGAGCCTCGCCGAGCTCGCCTACTACCGAGACGCTGTTTTCAAAGAACGCAAATCAGAGCGCACATCCACCATAGAGCAGGAGCAGGCTACCTAAGTCGACCGTGCTCGACAGGAAGTAAAAGAATTCGGGTGCCTCAACTTTAAGACCTTGGCACCCATTGACCTTGGCACCCATTGACCTTGGCACCCATTGACCTTGGCACCCATTGACCTTGGCACCCATTGACCTTGGCCAAATTTAACCAAATTGAGCTTCTCGGTTTGTTCCGAAGCTTCGCTAGCCGAGCGATCTCGATGGGTCATTGGGTCTCAAGAGACCATTTGGCGGACTTTTACGAACGAACCTAACGGATCGTCGCCGACGGGTGAAACCGAAAGTGTAGTTACGCCAGCTTCTCTAAAAGCTTCTATCCTTTCAGCGACATAGCCCATCGGTCCAACTAGCGATGTTTGGCGAATAAACTCCAGTGGCACTTCGGCCATTGCTTCTTGGCGCCTGCCCGCCAAGTACAGTTCCTGTATCCTCTCAGCTTCCTTCTCATATCCAAATCGACCTGCAAGCTCGTTGTAAAAGTTCTTCCCCTTGGCCCCCATCCCTCCGATATAAAGAGCCATATACGGCCTCGCTAGGTCAAGAAGGTGGTCCAGGTCCTCACCAATCGCCAACATACCGCCTGCGACGATGTCTAGAGTGCCAAGTTCCTCAGGTCGCTTTTCGAGTCCGGCGTCTATTGCCTTTCCCCAAACTTCTCTCATCCTTTCGGGAATGAAAAATATCGGCAACCATCCCTCGGCTATTTCAGCCGTCATCTCCACGTTCTTCGGACCTAAAGATGCGATATAGATCGGAATTCGAGACCGAAGGGGGTGCGAAATCAACTTTAGTGGCTTAGCAAAGCCCGTCCCAAGATCTTGTGGTAATGGAATCTGATAGATTCCATCGTGTCGAAGGTGCTCCCGCGACCAAACCTTCCGACAGATTTCGACTATCTCACGGGTCCGTTGGAGGGGTCTGTCATAACGAACTCCATGCCATCCCTCTATCACTTGGGGTCCGGATGCCCCCAGACCAATCAGGGCGCGACCCTGAGAAACTTCGTCCAGCCCAGCCGCAGTTTGCGCGATTAGGGTCGGCGTTCTGGTGTAGATGGGCAATATCGCAGAACCAATTTGGAGAGTCGTGGTCTTTGCGGCCAAGTAACCCATGAGGGTCGGGGAGTCAAGTCCGTAGGCCTCAGCCACCCAAAGGACCTCCAATCCTTCCCTTTCAAACGCTAAAATCTGCGGCAGCGAAGCGTGAAAGTCCCCGGCATAGTTCAACTGCATGCTGAGCCTCATAAATGCGCTCCCTCTGAGCGAGCCAACTAGTAGATGCTTGCCTACGAGCAATGCATTAGATCGATCCCTCGATAACCAAGTTTTCTAATTGCACTTCCACAACATTAGACCTCCAATAAAGGTATTTGGAAGTCGCGTACCCTTAGTACTAGAGATTTTGTATCGTATTGCCATGGGGATGACCGTTTCACAGGCAACCGAAATACTCACCGCCAAGGGGCAGCCCTTCGAAGTGGCGAGGGAAGATATTCGGGGAGTACCAACCTTGGTTTGGGCGAAAGCGCCAAAAAACCTGATTGAACTCCTACACGGCTCTAGGCAACACGGCGATAAGACCTTTTTGGTTTTTGAAGACGAAAGATACTCCTTCACCGAACATTACGAGTTAGTCCTCACCTTGGCGGCTGAACTCCTGGAGATGGGGGTCGGCAAGGGGGACCGGGTTGCAATAGCAATGAGAAACTATCCTGAGTGGATAATCTCATTCTGGGCCACAATATCTATCGGGGCAATTGCAGTACCGCTAAATGCGTGGTGGAGCGGAGATGAGCTCGCCTATGGTTTAGAAAACTCTGGTTCCAAAGTACTGATCTTCGACCAAGAGCGAGTTCAACGAGTCGCACCCTACCTCTCGGAGTTATCCCAGTCGGCGGATCTCAGTGTACTAGCCGTCAGGTGCTCACAGGATGTCAGCTCGAAAGTTCCTGCTTCGATAGTTCAGAGAGAGATGCAAGACATACTCAAATCAGGAGTGCGCAGACCCATCGAAGCGCTCATTGATGCGGACGATCCAGCTGTCATTTTCTACACCTCAGGTACAACCGGTAGGGCGAAGGGGGCGATCGGTACCCATAGAAACCTCGTTACCAACCTGATGAACGCCTTTTTCGTCACTACGAGGTCGACAATGCTCGCTAAAGAGAGGTCCAATTCGGATAACGAAGCGACCGAGGCTCCTGCAGAGTCCAGCTACCTACTATCGGTTCCACTCTTTCACGCGACCGGATGCTTTGCGACGATGATTCCCAATCTTGTCGCTGGCAACAAGATTGTCCTAATGCGTCGGTGGGACCCAGAGGACGCACTCGCACTAATCGAGAGGGAAAGGGTAACTTTCTTCGGCGGCGTACCCACTATGGTCTGGCAAGTACTAAATTCGCCCAACTTTGCCAAATATGACACATCCTCGATCCGAAATATTAGCTATGGCGGAGCACCTGCTCCTTCGGAATTAGTTAGACGCATCAAGGAGCATTTTCCAACCGGCATGCCCTCTAATGGTTACGGACTGACCGAGACGTCCGCTATAGCGGCAATGAATGTGGGGGACGACTATGTTCGCAAACCAGACTCGGTTGGTCCGCCCGTACCGGTTTGCGAAGTTCGCATAATTGGCTCAGACGGCACGGATCAGGACATAAACACTCCAGGCGAACTATGGATCAAGGGTGCAAACGTCATACCCGGCTACTGGAACAACCAAGAAGCTACGGCGGCAAGTTTCAGCAATGGTTGGCTACATAGCGGGGACGTGGCTTTCATTGACGAAGAAGGCTACCTACACATCGTCGATCGGGCTAAGGATATGCTGATCAGAGGGGGTGAAAATGTATATTCACCTGAAGTCGAGGGCGCAATTTACGAGCACCCGGCCGTCGCCGATGTTGCGGTCGTAGGCATACCAGACCTGGTGTTAGGGGAGGAGGTCTGTGCGATAATCCAACTCAGACCCGGACACTCACTTTCGGAGCAGGAGTTAAAGGAGCATGTTGCAAAGCGGCTTGCCCACTTTAAGGTGCCGAAGTATGTCTACTTTAGGGAGGATGCTTTACCGCGAAACGCAGCCGGGAAGCTCCTGAAAAGGCAGTTGAAAAATGAAATGACCGAGAATAAATAACTACGTCAATGCCAAGAGTGCTAGCCGGATCGCCCCCTTCCAACGAGCCGCAGCAGCTGGAACAGATGCTCCTTTCCTGGTGGCGAGGTATAAAACCGAAGACGGAGCGGCTTCCAATGAGAAAGTTGGAATGCTCAAACCGGGCTAAATCGGCTAAATGTCTGGCTGCGGTGTCGTTCGCAGGTAAGGCTTAATCGTCCTAAATCCTTTTGGAAACAGCATCTTGGCTTCCTCGTCGCTCACCGCCGGTGCCACGATCACGTCGTCACCGTTTTGCCAATTTACCGGAGTCGAAACTTGGTACTGGTCTGTGAGCTGCAATGAATCTATCGTGCGCAAGATTTCGGCGAAATTTCGGCCCGTAGAGGCTGGATACGTTATGGTGAGTCTGACCCTTCTGGTTGGATCGATTACAAATACCGACCTCACGGTCGTGGTCGTCGAAGAGTTGGGGTGAATCATGTCATATAGTTCTGCTACCGCCCGATCGGGGTCGGCAATCATTGGAAAATTAACCACTTGTCCGGTAGCGTCGCGAATATCACTTCCCCAAGCCTCGTGCGACTCCAAGTCGTCGACGCTCAGGCCAATGACCTTCACATTCCGACGTAAAAAATCCTCTTTTAACCGGGCGACCTCGCCGAGTTCGGTAGTGCAAACCGGGGTAAAGTCCTTGGGGTGAGAGAATAGGACAACCCAGGCATCCCCAATCCAATCGTAAAAACTTATCTCCCCTTCAGTGGTTGAAGCCCTAAAATCCGGGGCTATGTCGCCAAGTTGAATAGACATTTCACCGCCTCCTTCTACCATTTACCAAGACGGCTATGGCCGCTTAATCAGTCGCTTACAGATATTGCTGACTATTCTGGTCAACAATTACAACTATACGCCCTCCACGGTAAAGTGGAAAGTGTGGATTTTCACTCGGAGCACGATCACATGGATGGTGCAACGTCGCGCCTAAATAAAGGTGGGTCCCTCAAGGTCGTCGTTGGCCTCAACCTTGTCCTCGTGGTCGTGCTGGCCATTGGCGGTTACAGGTACCATTCACTGGTGTTATATTCGGCGGCCCTGCATCAGTTCGTCGACAGCGCTGGCGTCGGAATCACCCTTTCGGCGCTCGTGCTCTCCCTGAAGCCCGCATCTTCGAGGCATAGCTATGGCTTAGCTCGCCTTGAGGTCTTGGCAGCGCTCATTAACGGCGTTGCCTTGCTAGCCACGACCGTCTGGATAGTCATCGAGGCAGCGCACCGCATAGAAGTACCCGCCGTCACGAGTGGTGCGTCGGTAGCCGAACTCGGCGTCATCGGCGGCGTCATCTCATTGATTTCTTTCCTACTGTTACACGAAAAAACTCCTTCGTCGCTGGCTATCCGAATCAACGCCCTACACTTCGCCGCCGATTCACTTGCGTGGCTCGTTACGATTGCCTCAGGCCTACTGATCGTCGCAACGGGGGCGAAGCTCATCGACCCGATCTCGTCGATTCTCGTATCGACCTTGGTCCTCTTAGCGACTTGGAAGTTAGTAGCGCAAACGGTAGATGTCCTCCTCGAAGCTACCCCAAAAGATGTCAAACCCTCTGAAATAGTCACCGAGATCTTGCAGCAGCCCGACATCACCGATGTGCACCACCTTCACATCTGGAGCCTCGGATCGGAAACCCCAGCGTTATCAGCGCACATTGTCTTCACTGAATCGGTAGACCTCCATGTCGCCCAGGTCAGGACGGACGCAATAAAAGGAATGCTCTCCGAAAAATTTCACATTGATCATGCCACCATCGAGATCGAGTGTCACCCCTGTGAGGCCCCAACCCACTAGCCGTGGCAGTCGTGATCCAGCTTGGCGACCCGCTACAGATGACCTAGCCATCTTCAGACGCTCCTGATAAAGGGGGGCTTCGCGTAAAAACAGACTTTTAGTGGTCCGGGAAATGTAGCTTATAAGCATGGTCAAAAAGATGGAATCCCAAGCCGAAAGCTTTCTGACAGATCCCCGTCTTCCGGCTGTTTCGATAATATTAGCTGCGCTAGCCCTTTACATCTTGCTCCCGGGCCAGCTGACCTTGGGTCCCTCCTGGATTCTTGCGGCCTTAGAAGGGGCGCTCGTTGTTATCCTCGCTTTGACTTCGCAGTATCGATCCAAACACGCCAAGTCGCTTCGTTACCTGTCAATTCTACTGATAGGGCTGATAGGGCTAGCAAATCTGTTTTCGGTCGGCTTGCTCGTCCACCTGCTCCTCCATGGCACCATGGCCAGCGGGACGCAACTCTTTTTTTCAGCCCTAGAAATTTGGCTAACCAATGTTTTAGTCTTCGCCCTGTGGTTCTGGGAGATCGACCGAGGTGGCCCGGTTGAAAGGAGCAAGGGATCTAAACACTATCCCGATTTTCTATTTCCTCAAATGACCCAAACGGGCATCTGCAGCCCTAGTTGGCTCCCCAACCTCGTGGACTACCTCTACTTATCCCTTACCAACGCAACCGCATTCAGCCCAACTGATACCATGCCACTTAGTCCAATTGCAAAGATTCTGATGGGGATCGAATCCTTGGTATCGCTGTTAACCGTGACCATTGTCGCGGCACGAGCAATAAATATCCTGCACTAATTCCTTCTCCCGCAAACTCACCTTCGCCAGCTAGAACCCAAAAGAATCAGAAATCTGCTGAGGTGCTGAGAAATGGCCCGAGGCAAGCTGCCGATGGTTGGGATCTTTATTTCTGGCCGATTCAATTGCCAGCTAAGGAAAGTCCGCTTTATATCAGCTCGGTCCTATCATCACACTGGTTTGTTGCAGACTGACTTGATCCAGTGACGGGCCAGTTCCCAAGAACGCATCTTCGGATCGAGTAGGTCATAATGGTCTTCACCATCAACCTCTACGGTCTCGATCAGATCACCTTTCGACTTAGCGGCTTGGAAAAACTTCCGGCCCATATCTATTGGAACTACCGAGTCCTTCTTGCTGTGCACCACCAGAACCGGGGCGCCTATCGGCAAAAGTTCCATTGGAGAAACAGCAACATATCTGCGAGGTACCTCCTCCGGCATTCCTCCAAGGAAGATCCTCACGGCGCCACCAGACAATCCCCTGTCGGCGAAACTGATTAAGTCGGTTATTCCTCCGAGTGAAACCACGCCAGCAACGACCAAAGAACCTTCACCATGATAGATCCCAACACTTCGCTTGGCATTTTCCGAAACGGATGCTAACCACAGGGCAAGCTGCCCTCCAGACGAGTGCCCAACTAGGACGACCCTGCTGATCCCTGAAAGATAGAGTGCATCCATTGAGGCTGCCAAGTCAAAAAAACTGCTCGGCCAGCCTCCGCCGACACCCATCATACGATACTCGACGTTGGCAACTTCGATCCCGGCTGCTACGAGATCATCTACCAAAGGCTCCATCTCTGATAGGTCTGACTCCCCATGCCAGTAACCACCATGGATAAAACAGACAGCAGTCCTTGCCCTCTTTACATCTGCCGACCTATCAAGGGCGAGCACCGAAACATCGCCAGCCTTGTAGATCTGCGGTCCTGCCGACGAAGTTGACTCCATCCTCGCTGATTGTTCCGCACCCAGAGGACTATAGAGATCAATAAACTGACAAGAGTCGCCGCCGTAGTGTATTCGATCCCACTTGATTCTGGTAGTTCCCAACCGATCACTCCCCTAATGAGACCGACAGTCAACCAATTATCGGACTAAAACACCACCAGCTAAATCCAAATTCACCAATTGTTGAAGATGCACGGGGAAAGCCCATACGCCCGGGGCAATCCCATTTTCTGAAATACTTGGACTTCTTAAATACTTAGACGATGGAGATACTTAGGGTCGCAGTGCACCCGGTAAAGGGGTCATCGCAAATGTCGATCTTGTTAACCTCCATGCCGGCACTCTTTGCGGCGCCGGAGACAACTCCAACGTGAAGCGAACACAAGACTTCGCGATCCATTGCGGTCATGTGTCTAACTGGACACTTTGTCAAGGTGAACTTGCAGGTCGTTCCGTTCCACTCGGTCTTTGGGGCAAATCCCCAATCTTTCATCTCGGATTGGAGGGCTCCAATCGCCCTTTCACGGTCACCCAAAGATAATTGTGTTGCGGACTCGACCAGCTTCGATCCGACCCTTTCGCCGACTTCAGCGGGTGTTGCCCCCTCTGCGATCACCTCAAGCAGCATCGCTGACACCCTCTCATAGGAGGATACAGCACGTTCTCTGGCGTCCGGGGTTGGGCTATAGAGGTATCGTGGACGACCACGCGAGGATCGCCTCTCTATGGTCTCCGCTACTAAGCCGGCGTCTAGAAGCGATTCTAAGTGGTGTCGTATTGCGTTGTGATGCAATCCCAGCGTTTCCGCCATCTCGGCTATCGTAAGTGGCTCGTGAGCCCCAAGTATCTCCTCCAGAACCCGCCTCTTATTTGAAGTAGGCCCTGCCGGTCTCCTCCCTGCCACAATCGATCTCCTCTCTTTTTTATCGTCTCCTATTACGCTCTAACCAAACTCAACCCGCCTCAGGTTGCAGCTGATTCTGACCCGGCAGCAACCTGGCGGAAATAACACTAATGTACTTACCGAGCAATTAATTCCCAAATACTTCCATTTTGGGCAAGCATTCAAAATCACCACAAATCTCAAGGCGCAAAATATAACCTTCGGCTCAGCTATTTTCTATCATACGATGCTCGAATCAGTTGATCGACGGCCTACTTATTAATTCAACTCTTGCCCTGTGATTTCTTGTGACTAGGACATAATCGCTGTTCACTGGTATTATGTTGAAACAATTAATGATCGTGACAGACCCGAGATCTTCAACACCGAAGACCCTAGCCTTCGCAAAGTGCCCACTTTAAATACAGCCTATGGTCCAATTATCACCAAAGCCCGACTGAAGGTCTAATCTCAATGCACGTATTGTGCTATTAGCTTTTTATTAATAACAATTCGTTTGTAATCAAACGACAACGATACCGCTAGCTGTCCAGCGAATTGAAACTTATACCGTCACGCGTACAATTTGTCCTAATTGGTCAACCTGGCAAAGTTCGATACATTCAGAACACGGTCTTCAGATGGCGAGCTGACCCATCCGACCCTTTTGAGAGGGTGCTAATCTAGTTCAGCCGCTTCGGTATTGGACAACTTTTAGGTACGTGTCGGGATCTTCTGATCGCCCTGTTCAAGCAGCTTGTGAAATTTAAAAATCTTGTGAAATTTAAAAATACAGTCACCCATGCCGATCGACATAGGTGACTGCAGGAAAGAGCTATCTAATTGAAGAGTATTTTTTAACTGGTTTCCTCGTGTACTACGCTGGAAACGCCTCTAGCGTCGGTCGCTTGCCTGTCGAAAGTGCGCTTGTTGTTCGATTGGCGTGATGCCGCAAAAACGGCCGAAGAAACTACAAAACCTATTCCACCTGCGATCATCAGTATTATCCCAACTGTCGATAGCCGAAATCCGCTTCCTTGCGTAGTAACTGCGAAGTACATTATCGCCCCCACTACCGCTGCGATGATGCTAAATACCATACCTGTAAGTCCCATATCTACTTCTTTCTATATTGTTGGCCCGGCAATGCGCCAGAGCTCTTGTTACCCGTTGATTTGACCATTCGACTGAGATTGGCGGTAGTCGCCTGATTTAGAAGACCGGTGAGATAATCCCGTATCGGCCTTCATGATCCGAACTGACTACCTTTTATACCAACTCCTCTTGCCCTTGGTCATAAAGCCGAACAGCCAGATCACCGCCACGATCCCCGCAACTATCCAAAGAAGATGGATGGTAAATCCGGCGACACCGAAGATTAGGACTAAAGCGAGTACGGCGAGAATTAGAAACATTGTGTGTCCTGTCCCCAGCAGCTCCTACTGAGACCGCCGGTTGGAAGCTCAGAAAAACTCCCATACGTCATTATACACTAGAAATCTATTATTAGCAATCTATATCTAGTTTTTTGCCACTATAGTCAAAAGGTATGGCCTCTTGGAGTTTTCTTACAAATCACGCCCGAGTACTCGTGCACATTGCTGGCGACCCCGCAGCACGCCTCCGTGATATCGCTTTGACCTTATCCATAACCGAACGCAGTGCTTTTCGGATCGTCGATGACCTAGAAAAAGCTGGCTATCTAGAGAAGCAGCGAAACGGCCGCAGGACGCGCTATTCCATTCAAGCCGAGCTGCCACTAATTGATCCGGTAGCCAGCTCGCCCTCCATCGGCGAGATCTTAGCTTTATTGGTCCCGGTAGAGGCGCTAAATATGAGGAACGAAAGCGACTAGCAGAACCACAGCAGTTGCAAGGGCAAATTCGGTGACTCCCCACCTGACGCTATTTTGATGAAACTTTTAGCCACCTGTCGTCCACAATTTTGTCCTTCAAAACATGCGGGCTGTTGGAGGTTAGAAACTGAAATATTGCTGTGGTATCAAGATAATCCGTGGCTCCGGATTAGATACGATGAGTTCGTTGTTGGAACTTTAGCAAGACATACCCCTTGCCCGAGGTAATGAAGGAGCCACTTTTGAAACTATTTCCAAAGATCTTGGGGGCGATCGACTCGCTTAGCCGCCCGTCAACTGTCCACGCACACTGCGACTTGCCATGCGGCGTCTACGATCCGGCTCAGGCACGAATTGAGGCAGAGTCGGTGAAGGCGATTATGGAGAAGTTCAATGCTTCAGACGATCCCGTTTTCAAAGAAAGGGCCGTATCTATCAAAGAGGAGCGGGCTGAATTGGTAAAGCACCACCTGTGGGTACTTTGGACCGATTACTTCAAACCCGCTCACCTAGAGGCTCACCCTGGACTGCACGATCTCTTCTGGTCTGCGACCAAGACGGCCGGAGAGTCCAAAAAGACTACCGACGTGCAAGTGGCTGACAAGCTATTAGGTCAAATATCCGAAATTGACAAAATTTTCTGGGCTACAAAGAAGTAACTGAATCCAGCCGTCTCGGGACAACGAGTATGTCGGTCCTTTCCGACCTACTTGTTGTCCTTGATGAGCAAGTACTCGAAACTTCTTTGAGTCCACTGCTAGTTAGTGCTCTAAACCTCGATGGTCGAGCCTGCAGATAGGTTGGGCTTGCAGATAGGTTGAGCATTGGCTTTTTGCGGCCCTATGTCCGCCGCGCTTGCATTTGGCAGTGGTCTCTGAATGCCGCAGATTGCAACGACCGCCTTCCAAGGTAAAGAAAACAGTTTGCGTTTATTAATCATTCCAAACGGCCTTTCACGCGATTCATTTGCCGTCAGCATTCCGGCTATAGAATCTTCACTAGAATCTCGATAAGAATCTTCTACGTTGGCTTACATTTCTGACGGGGGCACTCCTTTGGACCTCAACGCGGACCTCGGAGAAGGTTTTGGACCCTATCGCATATCCGACGATGATGCGATACTCCCCTACATAACCTCTGCAAATGTAGCCTGTGGCTTCCACGCTGGAGACCCACAGATTATGTCGAACACCGTCAAGAAGCTCCAGGCGCTCGGGATTAGGATTGGGGCGCAGGTTGGATATCGGGACATATTCGGTTTTGGCAGAAGACGACAGGATATCTCCCCCGACGATCTCTCCGATGACATTAGTTATCAGATAGGGGCACTCTACGCTATTTCAGCTAAGCACGATGCGACGATTAGCTATGTAAAACCCCACGGGGCCCTCTATAACAGGTGCTTTAGCGACCACGAACAATCGGCAGCCGTCGTCAACTCCGTCTATGACTTCGATCGAGACCTTTACATTCTCACGCAGCCAGGTAGCGCCTTAGCCTTCGAAGCGAATCGAAGGGGCATCAAGACCCTACACGAAGGCTTCTGTGACAGGAGGTACCTAAGCGATGGAACCCTTGCTCCGAGATCTGAGGAGGACTCGGTAATCAAAGACCCAACCTTGGCGGCCAACCAGGCACAAGCCCTCGCTCAAGGTTTCGACTTGCCCCACCCTTCCGCATGGAAACCAACCGCTACGATAGATTCACTTTGCGTGCACAGCGACACTACCGGCGCACCTGAAATTTTGGCTGCTGTAAAGAAACGCCTGAGCTCCATTGGAATTACAGTCAAGGCTCCATAAATCCACATGAAGATCTATTCAATCGGCCCAAATGCTTTTATAGTCGACTTTGACACCTCAGATCTGGTCATCGCCAGTTTCAAGTACCTCAGAATGGGGATCCCCCACCTCTTCGAGGAGGTCATCCTCGGCGCCGATACCATCGTCATCAAAGCGGCTGAACAAGTTGCGATAACCAGCAGTGCCATCGCCGAAATGCTAAACGACGTTGGAGCTATAGCAGGTGGTCGGGACCAAAAGGACATTGAAATCCCCACCGTTTACGACGGCCTAGACCTGGATAGTACTGCCGCATTAGCCGGATTGACGGTGCGGGAGGTGATCGACTTGCACTGTGCAGCTCCATACACGGTCTCATTCCTCGGCTTTGCCCCCGGTTTTGCCTACCTGGTGGGCCTCCATCCCTCACTTGAGTTGCCAAGGCTTAGCTCACCGAGAGGGTTAGTTCCAAAGGGTGCGGTTGCTATTGCCGAAAGCTACAGCGCCGTCTATCCAAACCCTTCGCCAGGAGGGTGGAGGTTGATCGGAAGAACTGAACTGAATCTTTGGGACCCATCAGCGCCAGAACCAGCACTGCTTCAGCCCGGCGACCGTGTGCGATTTGTGGAGAGAAGGATCTGGTGACGGAGATCCAGAACAACTACTTGGAAAACTACCTTGAAATTATCACCGCTCCGCCCCAGCTACTCATCGAGGACCTTGGACGCCCTGGATACAGTTGGATGGGCGTCACACCATCGGGAGCGTGCGATCAAGCAAGCTTTAGACTCGCCAATCGGTTAGTGGGTAACCCGCAGCACCTGGCGGCCCTTGAGATCCTCTATGGACCTTGCCAGATTCAGTTTCACAGCAGCGCCATAATCGCGGTCACCGGCGCCATACAAAGTCTGACCATTGCCGATAGACCCTGCTCTTTCAACTACGCCCACCTCGTCAGACGAGGGGATACGGTCTCCCTTGAGGTGCCTCAATACGGACTACGGAGTTACTTGGCTATCAAAGGCGGCTTATATGGAGAACCATACCTAGGTTCGTCATCATCGGATACGCTATCTGGGCTAGGACCGGCACCGTTGTCAAAAGGAGACCGAGTCGCAATCCAAGAGACTGATTTAGCTGTGGAAATTCCCTTTGAACTAGCGGCTACGGATGGAATAAGCGACCACTTCGACCTCACTGGATGGTGGGGTCCTAGAAGTCGGCACTTCACACGGAACTCGATCTCTAAATTGGCAAATAGGGAGCTAATAGCTTCCAAAGATGCGAGCCGAATTGGCATCCGCCTCTCGGGAGCCGAATTGAGCCCCGAGCCAAACCTCCACGTTGAACCGGAGGGGATATTGCGCGGTTTTCTCCAAGCGCCCCCATCGGGAGAGTTGGTCTTATTTCTAGCCGATCACCCGACTACCGGTGGATACCCAATCGTTGGAGCCTTAGACCCGCGCTCGACGGACCTAGCAGCCCAGATACGGCCGGGTGACAGAGTAACACTCAAGCTGGGCGATAACTAACGGTCAGCAAGGAGCACAGCTTTGGCTTGTGAATTGCGGTCGTTTTACTCGCCGATTGGTAGAAAATATCTATCGCTATCTGCGATCCTCCTTATTTATCTCTCGGCAAAGTGTAATACCTTAGTAAATTGGTAGTCTTTATCTATCCCTAAATCCAGGGATTAGTTAGCCTTTCCCCCAAATCAAGGCAGGTAAAACAGAGATGGCAAGGATACTCGTTACTGAAGAGATTGCAGATATCGGCCTCGATAAGCTTAGAGAAGCCGGTCACCAAGTAGACATTAAACTCGGTCTGTCCCCCGAAGAACTTTTGGGCGAGATCAAGACGGCAGAGGGATTGATAATCAGATCCGCAACAAAGGTGACCAAGGAGGTCCTCGACTCCACCACCTCTCTCAAAGTAGTTGGAAGGGCCGGGATTGGCCTCGACAACGTTGATGTTCCATACGCCACAAAGCGCGGCGTCATGGTGGTAAATGCCCCCCAGTCCAACATACTTTCGGCCGCCGAACACACCCTGGCGCTTCTTCTATCTCAAGCGCGAAATATCCCTCAAGCCCACAGCGCCCTGGTGAACGGAAAGTGGGAAAGGTCCAAGTGGGAAGGGGTCGAACTCTACGGCAAGGTCCTCGGAGTAGTCGGACTCGGAAAGATTGGAGCACTCGTCGCACAACGAGCGCTCGCCTTTGGAATGAGATTGGTCGCTTACGATCCCTACGTCTCGCAAGAGAAGGCAAAAAAGATGGGGGTCGAGTTGATGGGACTCGAAGAGCTAATAGCTGAAGCTGACTTCGTAACGATCCATCTTCCAAAGAACAAGGAGACCTCCGGACTAATTAACAAGGACCTACTGGCCAAGGCCAAGCCGTCTTTGCGAATCATAAATGCCGCTCGTGGCGGAATAATTGATGAAAATGCCCTCGCAGAAGCAATCCAAGATGGGACCATAGCCGGAGCCGCTCTCGATGTATTTTCCTCCGAGCCAATGACCGAATCTCCCCTATTTGAGCTCTCCTCGGTCGTCGTCACGCCTCACCTTGGAGCATCTACGACAGAAGCCCAGGACAAAGCGGGCGTTACCATAGCTGAGCAGCTCCTTCTAGCTTTCGCTGGAGATTTTGTACCATTTGCCGTCAACGTCGACGCCGCTGAAGCGTCGGAATCTTCGAGGCCATTTTTATCAATCGCCGAATCTTTGGGGAGATTCTTGGCGTCGATGTCGGGTGGTCTGCCCTCGGTGTTGGAGGTTGAGTATCAGGGCCCAATTGCGGAGGATGATACCCGCCTGTTGACCCTCTCGGCGCTGAAAGGGGTGTTTTCCGAAGCGACCGACGATCCGGTATCCTTCGTCAATGCCCCGCAACTCGCACAAGAGAGGGGCCTCGAGGTCAGAGAGACGACTAGCCCGACATCGAGGGATTTCGTATCTCTAATCACCCTAAGGAGCAAGGAGCATGAAGTAGCTGGGACGATAACCGGGATCAAGGGAGAGCCCCGTATCGTTCGAGTCGACGGACATCCCGTCGAGATTCCGCCAGCAACCTACATGTTGGTCGTTCGGAACGACGACAAGCCAGGCAAGATAGGCGTAGTAGGGACGATCATCGGCGAAGCGGGCATTTCTATCTCGTCGATGGCCGTGAGCCCATCCAACAACGACGGCTCGGCCCTAATGGTAATTTCGCTAAACGAGGAGATTCCGCAAGAATCCGTCCAGAAGATTGCCGATACCCCAGGAATCCTCTATGCCAAGGCGGTTACCTGTAATCACCAATCTTGAGCGACATTACCGATGCCAATCCAGGGCAATTCGCGTCTGAGTGCCTCTGAAGTAGATTCGCCCGAGGACACTCGGGAGGACGGCTTTGGAATTCGCTGGGCGAGACACCTGGGACTGGATTGGAAGGAAATTATCTTTGGTCACGGCCTGTCCGACGGTGACCAAAGATGACCGACCGAATATTACCAACAATGGCCCGAGCGCGCTTTGCTCGGGCCATTGTTGCTATAGTCGAATCAATGATTAAGTCTTTGGCTTATACCCTTCTTCTTACCTAAGCGAGCGCCCTACGACGCTCGCTCGACCTCCTGTGCCCCTGGCCAGGAGGTTTTTTATTGGTGTTTTGAAAGGGTATAGGTCCTAGACACGTTCCAATTGGAGGATCCGATGGCCGAGAGGCTAGTAATCTTCGATACGACATTGCGAGACGGGGAACAGTCCCCCGGTATCTCATTGGATGTACACGAGAAGCTTGAAATCGCCGAACAGCTAGCACGTCTCGGTGTCGACTATATCGAGGCCGGCTTTCCAGTCTCCTCACAGGGAGACTTTGAAGCAGTTCAGGCGATAGCAAGAAGCGTTCATGGCCCCGCAATCGCAGGATTGTCAAGAACCCACCTCGCAGACGTGGATCGTTGTTGGGAAGCGGTAAAAGACGCAGACAAGGCTCGCATACACATCTTCATATCAACGAGCCCCAGCCATATGGAACATATGCTTAAAATGGACCAGGCCCAAGTTCTCGAGGAGACCAGGTCAGCAGTGTCCCGGGCTCGCCACCATACCGACGACGTAGAGTTTTCACCCCAAGACGCCACGAGAACTCCACTTGATTTCATGATCGAGGTCCTCCAAGAGGCGGTTGACTCCGGAGCGACAACCCTTAACGTCCCTGACACCGTAGGATATGGCATCCCGTGGGAGTTTGGCGACCTTATCCGATATGTTGCCGAAAACGTCAGGGGCAACTACATCATCTCGACACATTGCCACAACGACCTTGGACTTGCGGCGGCAAATAGCCTCGCTGGAATTCAAGCCGGAGCCCGCCAGGTTGAAGTTTGCGTCAATGGACTGGGCGAAAGGGCGGGAAATGCGTCGTTAGAGGAGGTCGTAATGGCAACGAAGATCAGGGCTGACCTGTTTGCCAACTTAACGACCAACATCAACACCGAAGAGATAAATCGGACCTCGAGGCTCGTCTCTCGATTGACTGGTTATCCCATTCAATACAACAAGGCGGTCGTGGGACGTAACGCCTTCGCCCATGAATCCGGCATTCACCAGCATGGCGTACTTTCAGATAGGTCCACCTACGAAATCATCGACGCAG
>JAKCBW010000069.1 GCA_021842145.1 Actinomycetes bacterium | reverse complement strand
TCTAAGCCCCTGTCTTTGCGTGATACGACGACCGAGCCATGGGCGATGCTTCGACGTGAGCGAAACCCAATGCATACCCGTAGGCTCTTAGCTCGCCGAACTCTTCGGGGGTGTAGTAACGGGCTATTGGGAGGTGATCTTCGGTCGGTCGAAGGTACTGTCCGATGGTAACGATATCCACTCCCACCGACCTTAGGTCAAACAGCGAAGTCTTTACCTCGTCGATGGTCTCCCCGATACCGACCATGATTCCGGACTTTACGACGAGCCCTGCCTCCTTCGCTCTGGCAAGGACCGAGAGGGAACGAGCGTAGCTAGCCTGTGGTCTAACCGCCCTCTGGAGGCGCAGCGGAGTCTCGATGTTATGGTTCAATACCTCTGGTCGGGCATCGAAGATGGTAGCAAGCGATGTCTCGTCTCCTTTGCAGTCCGGTATCAGCACTTCAACTCCACAACCACTATCTAAATCATGGATTGCGTCTATGGTCGCCCTGAAGGCTCCCGCTCCTCCGTCTGCTAGGTCATCTCTGGCAACTGCGGTAACTACCGCAAAGCTCAAGCCCATATCCGATACCGCCGTGGCGACTCGTCCTGGCTCTTCGGGGTCCAATTCGAGGGGTTTAGACGTGTCGACGAGACAGAACCCGCAACTCCGGGTGCACTTATCACCATTGATCATGAAGGTAGCGGTTCCCTGCTGCCAGCACTCGTAGATGTTAGGACAACCGGCCTCTTCGCAGACCGTCGTAAGCGACATCTTCCTTAGGAAGGACTTCAGTTGCCGATACTCGGGTCCCATCTCAGCTCGGAGCCTAAGCCATGGTGGCTTCCTCTCGGAGATAACCAATCCTGAAGCGGGATCGACTCCGGCCCTCTTCAGTCTCTGATTGAGCCTCGAAGCTACCGCACGGTGTTCATTGTCGTCCTTTTCGACACGAATTGCCCACGGCGCACTTCGGTCGACCCCGGCGTAGTTGACGTCATCGAAGCCAAAAATTCGGGCAAAGTGACCAAGAAACTTCTCTCCAACCTCCGCAAGGGGTACGTCAACGCCTTCTTGAGCCATAGATGTAACCGCCATACCGGTCAGTCCGCACGGAACAATGTAGGAGAAGTAGTCCATATTCGTCGAGACATTCAAGGCGAACCCGTGCATAGTCCGACCCCGGGTGATTTTTACACCGATTGCGGCTATCTTCCTCGGGTTGTCGCTATTTGCACCTACCCATACGCCCGGATAACCTTCCAGCACCGCTGCGCCGATACCGTAATCAAAAAGTGTTCGAATTATCGCCTCTTCGAGGGAGTGCACATAGCGTGGCGTCATGTCCGAACCGAAGTCGACATTTATGATCGGATACCCGACGAGTTGTCCTGGCCCGTGATAGGTAACGTCGCCCCCCCTGTCGACGTCGAACACTTCGGCATCTACCGCTGCTGGCTCGACCAGAATGTGCGCCTTATCCGCCCTAACCCCGAGGGTAAAGACGTGGTTGTGTTCACACAGCAAAAGATAGTCGCTTGTGCTGGTGCCAAATAGTGCCTTTTGTAGCGCATAGGCGTCTTTATACTTGGCCCTCCCGAGCCATCGAACCTGTAGTGCCACCGACCCTCCTCCTTTTTACCAAGGGCGGATCCCTAAAGTAATTAGGATCCAGTTACAATGCCCGACCCGACTCAAAGTCGGGCCGGGCTCTTTGCCCAAAGGGTTGTGATCAGACCTCTTGGGCCCAGTTCCACTCCTCAATTATCTTTTTGATCTGCGCCAAAAAGGCCGAAGCGTAGGCACCGTCTAGGGCCCTGTGGTCGAAGGAGAGGGCGAGCAACCCAACCGAATGGATCCCGATGCTCTCCGTCCCGTCTGGGTGGTTAATCACAACCGGTTTTCTCTTGATCCCGTCAGTAGAAAGGATCGCAATCTGCGGCTGATTGATTATCGGGCCCGTCATGAACGTCCCAAATGGTCCGGGGTTAGTAATCGTGAAGGTACCGCCCGAGATGTCGTCGAGGCTCAGTTGACGGGCGCGCGCCCTATCGGCTAGATCCTTTATCTCCCTTGCAATTCCAAGCATCCTCTTGGTATCCGCATTATGGACTACCGGAGCTATCAGGCCTTCGAGGTTGAGGTCAACTGCGATCGAGAGGTTGACGTCCTTATGCACTATCAAAGCGTCATCGCCGACCGAGGCGTTGACCTTGGGATAGTTTCTCATCGCTTCCACCACCGCCCTGGCGATAAAGGGAAGGTAGGTAAGCGAGAAGCCCTCTTCCGCCTTGAAGCCTGCCCCTGAATCCCTTCGCACCTTTTCTACCGCTTCAAAGTCCACTTCGATAGCGACGAGGGTATGCGCAGAGGTTGCCTTCGACCGGACCATGTGCTCCGCTGTCCGGCGCCGAATGTTATCAAACGGTATTACTTCGTCTCTCGCTCCCGCCCTGACCGCAGGTGCCTGGTTCTGAGGGGCTGGCGCTTGGCTTTGGGGGGCTTGCACCTGGCTTTGGGGGGCTGGCGCTGATGGCGCTGGCGCCGATACCGGTCTCGTCGACTCGGTGGTAATGACGCTCGGTGCCGATTGGACTCGTGGCGCCCTAGAGCCACTTCGATCCAGATAGTTCAGTACATCGCTCCTGGTGACACGGCCACCGGCACCAGTCCCTTCGATGTCGGCAGGATCTAATCCATTCTCGTTTATCAGCTTGCGTACCACCGGCGAGAGCAGAAGTGCATCTGCTGGGGAGGCCGCCACCTGTCCGGCATCCACCTTGGCCGGGCCCGAATTACTAGCTTGGGACGGCTCGGGTGTTGAGGTAGGTGCCACCGACGGAGGCGTATAAGCGATCGGTGCTGGCGCAGGATCCGCAGCTGGGGGCGCTGGCGGTGGGGTAGGTGCCACCGGCGGGGGCGGTGGAGGCGTTGCTGCCACCGGTGCAGGCGGAGGTGTCTCAATCGGAGGAGGCGGGGGCGTCGCTGCCACCGGTGGAGGAGGTGGGGTAGCTCCGGCTTCCGCCTCGACAATGGCTATAGCCGTGCCGACATCGACCGTTTCCCCCTCTTGTACTAGGATCTGGGTCAAGAATCCTGAAGCGGATGAAGGCACCTCAGAGTCGACCTTGTCCGTGGATACTTCAAAAAGAACTTCGTCCTGGAGGACGGGATCTCCCACCTTCTTCATCCACCTGGTGATCGTTCCCTCGGTGACTGTTTCTCCGAGCTGTGGCATGACAATTTCAGCCAACGTGCAGCCCCCTTCCTGTTAGTGCTATCACTGTCTCTCCGAATGCTTCCGACAACGTCGGATGTGGTTGAATATATTGGGCAATTTCGTCTGGGGTTGCCTCCCAGTTGACACTCAGATACGCTTGGCCGAGCTGTTCGGTTACCCATGGTCCCGCCATATGAACCCCTAGTATCGCTCCGGCTTTGCCGTCGGGGAGCCTCTCGGCGATGACCTTTACGACTCCATCGGTCTCACCGATAATTCGCGCCCTGGAGTTCCCGCCGAAGGGGTCCTTCTTGACGATTACGTCGTAACCGGCTTCTTTAGCTTGCACCTCGGTAAATCCAACAAAGGCTACTTCCGGATGGGTATAGATACACCATGGAACCTTCGCGTAATCCACCGGCAAAGCGGCCTCTCCGAGGATCGTCTTGATAGCGAGTACTGCTTCGGCAAAACCTACGTGTGCCAACTGAGGGGTTGCTATCAGGTCGCCAATTGCGAAGACCCCCGGTTCAGACGTCCTCATGTACTCATCCACCAACACGAACCCGCGCTGGTCAACCTGGACCGACGAAGCTGGCCCTAAAAGTCCATCGGAGAAGGGGCGGCGACCTACCGAGACGATGATCTTGTCGACTTCTACACTCTGGTCGTCACCAAAGAGGACCGTCGTGGAATCACCCTTTGGTTGGTGACCCTTGACCGCAGCATTTACGAATGTTTGAATATTTCGCTTTTTGAAAGAGCGAACCACTACGTCTGCGACGTCTTTATCACAGCCGGTCAGTATCTGCGGCATCGCTTCGATAATCGTGACTTCGGATCCCATATCTGACATCATCGATGCGAACTCACAACCGATTGCACCACCACCGATAACCGCTACCCGTGATGGGATCTCATTTAGCGCAAGGACTTCATCGGAGGTGAGAACGAATTCGCCGACTTCGAATCCAGGTATCGATCGAGGAGCCGACCCAGCGGCCAAGATAATATTTTCACCCTCGATGATCTCTCCCTGGTCGATCTGGACTTGACCAGCACCCAGGTATCGTCCAAAACCTTCGTAGGTGGTAATTCCACGACCCTTCATCAAACCCGAAAGACCCTTCCAGAGCTGATCAACGACCTTCTGCTTGCGGGTCTGCGAAATCGAGAAGTCGACCTTCTCTACTGGTGCTGATATGCCGAACTCCGCCGCACCTTTTACGCTACGAAATACAGAGGCGGTCTCTAGAAACTCTTTGGCGGGTATACATCCTCGATGAAGACAAGTCCCGCCGACCTTATCCTTTTCGACAACCGCTACCCTAAGTCCCGCTGAAGCTCCGTAAAGGGCCGCAGCGTAACCTCCTGGCCCACCACCGATCACGACAACGTCGTATATCTCGGCCGTCTCAACCACCTCCTAAAAACTGCTGACTATTGAGTCTTTCCTAAAATCATCGATCTTCAAAATCGCAGCGCACATGCCGCCTAGACAGGATCGTCCAGACTGACATTGGTTTAACTAAACCTTAGGCCAAGTTATTGCACAATTCTCGCTGCTCATCGTCTATCAACTCGAAAACGGGGTGAAAAAGCGCACTACCATCGGTCGAATTCACCTCGTATGGGGTATGCCATGGCAGATATTGATAGCGGCTATCTAAATCTTTCCTGGCTGAACTCCACGTTCATCGGTCAATCCTGGAGTCTAAAAGGGCCGATAGGAAGCTAAGGTCTCCCATTGCGCATCGGTTAGCTCGAGGTCCGAAGAAGCGGCGTTCATTTCCAACTGCTTCACTGCCGAAGCCCCCGGTATTGCGACGACATTGGGCTGACTAACCAGCCAAGCAAGCGCTACCTGAGAGACTGAAGCGGACTTCTCCTCCGCAATTCTGACCAACTCTTCCATCAGAGGAGCCGTCTTAGCGATACCTTGCGGCCTTAGGAACTTATTTACCCGTCGCACGCCGGTCTTTTGGGAATGGACACCATACTTGCCCGTGAGCGCTCCCTGTTCGAGGGGTGAGTAAGCGATAATTATTCGAGAATTTGCCTGAGCATATGGCACAAGCTCCAGATCGGGCTTTCTTGACAGGAGCGAATAGTGGACCTGATTTGAAAGTATGGGGTGCCCTAATGCCTTTTCAGCCTTTAACCATTGGGTGAGCGAGTAGTTCGACACGCCGACATTCTTCACTAGGCCACGCTCTAACAGGGTACCCATTGCCCTTATTTGCATCGAGATCGGAAAGGCGGGATTCGGCCAGTGCATCTGGTAGAGGTCTATCTCTTTAACCCCTAGCCTCGAAGCACTGCGGTAGCCGTGCGTTATAAGCACCGGTGGCAGAGGCAACAACGGAGTGAACTTAGTCGCCATGAAATAACCCTCTCGGTCAGCCGAGATGGCTCTCCCACAGATCTTCTCAGAACTTCCCCGTCCGTACATTTCAGCAGTATCGATGAGGTTTATCCCGAGTTCGAGGGAGCGATGAACTAGTTCCAAAGCGGTCTTTCCTGCGTAGTCGGGACCATATCCCCACTCACGCGATCCAAACTGCCACGTACCTAGCCCGATAACCGATATCCGGGCGCCCAAAGCTTCTACGTACCTCACACGCCCATGCTAGAGCAAAACATCCACAAAGCGTTGGCAACCTGCTTCCGTCCCTCAGAATGCAAATAGGCATCGCAGTCAACTAAGCCATCTTTGAAAACTTGGTACCTGTTAATAACTCTTGGCCAGTGACAGTTACCCACGAGTCACAAGGCCGAGTCACAACGGCGACGGTAGCTGTTTAGCTCGCTCGATTGGCCACTTCTTCACCCGTTACGAAGGGTGAATCTGCGGGAATCCCTCATCTTGGAGGGCCGTCCCGTTTTATACGAGGCTTGACATGTCCGCTTGATGGCAAACCCCCAGTATTTACACACATGCTTTCAATCGAACAGTAGCTGGCCTACGACAAACTCCCTACGACAAACTCCCTACGACAAACTCCCTACGACAAACTCCCTACGACCAAGGCCAGACAGACCAGAGCCGTGGGACGGTTAAGTCGATGCTCTGTCGTTTCGGATTCTTCTGTCGTTTCGGATTCTTCTGTCGTTTCGAGTTCTTCTGTCGTTTCGAGTTCTTGTCAAGATGACCGAGGCCACGATCAAAGCACTCTGCCTCGATCCTTTATAGAGCATGTCCCCAATTGCGCGCCCGAGCGGATCAACACTTTTGACCCGTCGGCAGGCTATTGACACTATCCGAGAAATTGAAGCCAATAAATTGTGCTTCGATACCGCAGAACGAGCTAGAAGTACCAGCTCCTTACTTAGGAGCCATTCGCAAGGCTCCGTCGAGGCGTATTACCTCACCATTCAAGTAGCCATTACGAACTATCTCGAGCACCAAACTCGCATAGTCCGAAGGCGTCCCCAGACGATGTGGGAAGGGTACCCCGGCCGACAGGGCGGCCCTTATCTCGTCGGGTAACGAACCCAATAGTGGGGTGTCCATGATCCCGGGGGCGATAGTGACGACCCTCACCCCAGCGGCGGACAGATCCCGAGCTGCCGGAAGTGTCATGCCAACGATCGCTCCCTTGGAAGCGGAATAGGCCAGTTGGCCTATTTGACCGTCAAAGGCGGCAATCGAAGCCGTGTTGACGATAACACCCCGCTCCTGGTGTTCAAGCGGCTCGGTCCTTGCTATTTGAGATGCTGCATAGCGCATAATGTTGAAGGTTCCGAAGAGGTTTACCTTCAATACTCTGTCGAATGATGCGTAGTCGTGTGGCTCACCCCTCTTGTCGATGACCCGCTTACCAATTCCGATACCAGCACAGCTAACTGCGACACGAAGGGGCCCCGATGAAGCGGCCGTTTCCATGGCTTGGCTTACCTGATCTTCGTCGGTGACGTCGACCGAAAGGAATTCCGCAAGTGGACCAAGCTCCTTGGCGAATGCCTTGCCCTTTTCCTCGTCCCGGTCGAGGATAAAAACCCTCGCGCCGGATTCAACTAGCTTTCTTGCCGTTGCTGCGCCGAGCCCCGATGCGGCACCAGAAACGACTGCACTAATACCTTTTGTATCCATGTGCACACTCTAAGGCAACAAAGCGGCCAATTCCGATCAGCCCGTGTCGATGTGGTTATTAAGTGCTTTAATTTATTGCGGCTCGTTGGGCCTCGGATCTCGCTATCTCGTCAACCAGTTCATTTCCAGCCACCCCCGAATGCCCCTTTACCCAGTGGAAACTGTAGCTCTCCGGCGATTGTAGGTAAACCTTCAACAACGGTTCCCACAAGTCCTTGTTGGCGACCGGGTCACCCTTCGAATTCCGCCACCCATTGCGCATCCACCCGACATACCACTTCTTCTGAAAACAGTTGACCACATAGGTTGAATCTGAGTAGATTTCGATCGGACCTTCCAAATCCTCTAAAGCCCTAAGCACCGCGGTCAGTTCCATGCGCTGGTTGGTGGTCCTCGGTTCTCCACCCGACCTCGAACTCTCCCCCTCCTTGGCATACGCCCAGCCTCCTGGACCTGGATTACCCAAACACGCTCCGTCGGTAAAGACCTTCAAAGTCTCCTCCATTAGCCAATGATCGAAAAGTTAGCTAAAGCTAAGCTAGCCGCTCGAAAAAAGGTGGCGTTAACTTCAAACTCGTGCTTGACTAGGGGTTGTGATATTCGACGGTTTTTCTCATGCCCTGCCAGATATAGATCCCGAGGAGACCTCCGAGTGGCTGGACTCCTTTAACGCCCTAGTCGAGACCAAGGGCAAGTCCCGAGCGAGCTACATCTTGATGCGGCTCCTCGACGGCGCGCGCTCCAACCAGGTCGGCTTCCCTTCAACTGTCTCCACCCCCTATATCAACTCCATTCCTCCGGAAAAGGAGCCTTGGTTTCCGGGTGACGAGGCCGCCGAAAGGAGGATCCGGGCCTATATCCGCTGGAACGCAGCGGTCATGGTCACCAGGGCCAACATGGCATCGGATGGTATTGGCGGCCACCTATCCACCTACGCCTCTTCGGCATCACTTTACGAGGTCGGATTTAACCACTTCTTCAAGGGAAGAGACAGCGGCAACCACGGAGACCTCATCTACTTCCAGGGCCACGCCTCCCCGGGGATCTACGCGAGGGCGTTTTTAGAA
>JAKCBW010000068.1 GCA_021842145.1 Actinomycetes bacterium | reverse complement strand
AAAGTAGCGGCCAGATGATCCGGTAGAAGATGCGATGCCTTTTGGCACCATCAAGGCGGGCTACTTCGAGCAGTTCTCGAGGGAGATTAGCCATCCCGGCCAGAAAAATGATCACATACAAGCCAAGAGAGTGCCAGAGACTATCTATCATCACCGCTGGCAGAGCCCAGTGGATGCTTTCCAACCACCCCAAGGCGGGTAGATGGACCGTCCTGAGCACGAAATTTGCCAGGCCAAACTGAGGGTTGAAGATCCAGACCCAGATTATTGACGTCGCTACAACCGGCGTCACATGCGGAAGGAATACCGCTGCTCGCCATACGCCCCCCCGCCTAGCGGAAACGGCCTCCTTGAGGACCAAGGCGATCCCGAGGGCAAGAAATACCGTCGCCGGAATCATCACGACCGTGTAGTAAGCGCTGGTCACAATCGAGTGCCAAAAGAGAGGCTGGTGCCAGAGAACACGAAAATTAGCTAGCCCAACGAACTTCATGGCCGACGATAGAACTCCCCAGTGGAAGAATGAGACGTAGATCAGATAGGCCGCTGGCAGGTAAAAAAAGACCAGGAAGACCGTTATCGCCGGCAATAGGAGACCGTATCCAGCCAACCTATCCTTCAGGTGTCTCAACCTTCCCCTTAGGGTGGGAACGGACCTCTCGATGGTGGGTACCGGGTCTTGGGCTGAGGTTTGGACTGAGGTTTGGACTGGGCCGTTGGCAGGGCCCCGGGAAGGCCTTAGAGATTCGGATATGGTCATCTCGCCAGCCATTGCCGAGATGTCACTGATCTCAAATCACATGGCGATGGTCGAGACCGAAAGCGCAGAGATGGCATCAAGCGTTCACCCTCATATCGAGGCGCGCCCTGTTGGGACCAGGAAGCCTTTTCCCACTATCCGCTGCGAAAAGATGCACATCATCGAGGGAGGCAGCCAGTGCCACATGCTCCCCGGGACGGCATCGAAACTTGGCATCCAGTTGGACTACGCCGGCCTCTTGATCGCCTGATCCAAGACATCCATATGCGAGCTGGTGACTACCCAACTGCTCGAAGGTCTCAATGCGAAAGTCGACCAAGGCCGCTGGATTGTTGACCTCTTCAAGCGGGCGAAGATGCTCAGGGCGTATACCTAAGGTGATCGACCTTCCCGCCTCGTCAAGGACCTCGGAGAAATCCACCGCCAAAGTCACGGAACTTCCCAATTGGACGCCGAGGCTATGGTCTCTGGCGTCATCTGGCGTGCTAAGGCAATTTGGGTTTCGCCAGGGAAGTGTCCAGAGGTTCATGCCCGGCGTGCCGATGAAATGGGCTACAAAGGAGTCCGCAGGTGAGCCGTAGATTTCGCTTGGCGTGCCGATCTGCAGCACCTTCCCTAGGTTCATGACGACTACCCGGTCCGCCAGCGTGAGCGCCTCAACTTGGTCATGTGTGACAAATATCGTTGTGATGGCGAGCTGATCATGAAGTCTGGCCAACTCCATACGCACCTTTTCGCGAAGGTTTGCATCGAGGTTGGATAGTGGTTCATCCATCAAAAAGACGGAGGGCTTCCGTATCAAGGCGCGACCGAGGGCGACCCTCTGCCGCTGGCCACCCGAGAGCTGCTTCGGCCTGTGATCCAGTAGATGTTCAATGTCTAGCAACTTGGCAACTTCGCAGACCTTGCTCCTGATCTCCTGCTTCGCTGATGACCGAGAGCCGACCCTTCGTCGAGATCCGAGTCCGAAGGAGAGATTTTTTTCAACGGTCATGTGCGGGTAGAGCGCATAGTTCTGAAATACCATGCCCACGTTTCGTCGATCTGGCGGTTCGTCATTCATGAACTTGTCGTCAAAGAAGAGCTGTCCACCGCTTATCTGCTCTAGGCCGGCGATCATTCTGAGAACCGTCGTCTTGCCGCATCCAGACGGGCCCAGAAGGACTATGAATTCGCCGTCGACAATATCCAAATCAACTTCGTCAACAACAGCTTTAGTGCCAAACTTCTTGGTTAGGCCCGCAATCTTTATGCTCGCCACACAAACTCCTACTCTGGCTGTACCTCGATGTATTGAAGGTAACTGGCCGGGTTAACCGCCCTCTTAAGGTTCCGTTAACTGCGAGTCGATTCTTTTGTAACCTTTAGCGAACATTTTCTTTATTTCCATTCAGAAAGTTCACCGAGATTGGCATAGTCAGCTGAGAACCCAGGTAGTGCATGGCGCTATCTTCCAGGTGCCGTAATTGGGTAGAGGTCGAAATATTTGCAGACCTAATGGTGAGGGACTACTTCCCCGATGAGCAAAGCCTTCCGCCACGCGATGGCTGCTATGTTTCGTCCCACTTAGCCGACCTTCTGCTCATTTGCAAAAGAAGGTCGGCAACTGTTGTCGCATAAGCGTGCTACAAAAGGACAAACTGATTTTGCGTGAGTGGGCACTGTCCCAGGGGGAAGGTCCCCAGACGGACTAAAAGTGGTATCTTGCTGGTAATTTGCTTCTAGCTGCACAGAATGTCGGTCAAGCCATGTCGGTCGGCGACTTAGCTTCACGACCACCAGCGTCTAAGTCTGACGCCATATTCACGCTGGCGTCTTATTCGGTTCAAAACTCGACCTAGATCGCCAAGTGGCTAGCGTGCCCCCTTGGGCCACGAAGATCAACACAGCAATTTAAGCGAGTTCGAAACTCGGCGGTACTTAGTTCTTGTTGATCTCGACCCGGGAGTTATCCCCGATCACTAGCCGGGTCGCAGAAGGGAGAGTCGCCCTCTGCGCTACCCTCGCTCGCTTCCCCACGATCGACCCCTCCATCCGGACTATGTCGGAGATAGAACTCTCATTGAGGATTATCGAGTATTCAACTTCTGACCGCTCGACAACGCAACCCGGGCCGATAGCCGTATACGGGCCGATGAAGCTATCCTCGATGACCGCGTCTGGACCGATGATCGCCGGGCCCCTGATGATAGAGCGGATAATCTTCGCCCCTATACCGACCTCGACTCGGCCGTCTACCTTCGAATATTCATCCACCTCACCTACGATGTGGGGTTCGATCATCTCGAGGGCTAATCGGTTTCCATCTAGCAGGGCTTCGGGTTCACCGAGGTCTTTCCAGTAGCCGTCTACCACCTGAGAATTCACTCGATAATTCGAGCTGATCAACCAGTCGATTGCATCGGTGATTTCGAGCTCTCCCCTGGCAGACGGTTTGATCGACCTGACGGCCTCATGTATCGTCTTATCAAAAAGATAGACTCCGACGAGGGCTAGGTCTGACGGTGGTATCTTGGGTTTTTCGACCAGCCTTATCACCTTGCCCGAATGGTCGAGTTCTGCTACGCCGAATCGGTGCGGGTCAGGTACCTTGGCCAGAAGAATCTGGGCACTGACCCCGGGTTCCCTCTGCCTAAAGCTCTCTATGAACTCCTCGACACCTTTGAGGATAAAATTGTCGCCAAGGTACATCACAAAGTCGTCATCGGCCAAAAAATCCCTCGCTATCAGCACGCAATGGGCGAGACCGAGGGGTTTTTCTTGTTCGATATAAGTGATCTCCAAGCCAAAGCGCGAACCGTCGCCAAGGGCTTCCTTCACCTCTTCCCGGGTGTCGCCGACGATCACTCCAACCTCTTTGACCCCGGACTTGGCTATCGATTCGAGGCCGTAGAAGAGTATTGGCTTATTGGCTATCGGCACGAGCTGCTTAGCCGAAGTGTAGGTAATCGGTCGAAGCCGCGTTCCGCTTCCACCCGACAGGACGAGACCTTTGATCTTTGGCTGAGGCATTTTAATGGAAATTTACCCTTCTCGAACTAGGTCGTTCAAGCTAGCTTAAGGCCAAGTTCGCGACTTATGACCAACCTCTGGATCTCCGAGGTTCCTTCCCCTATCTCTAGGATCTTCGAGTCACGAAAATGCCTGGCCACAGGGGTCTCATCGATAAAGCCAGCACCGCCAAAGATCTGAGTTGCCTCCCTGGCGACGGTGACGGCGGCCTCACTCGAGAAGAGCTTGGCGATTGCAGCCTCCTTTTTGAAGGGTAGGCCTGCGTCCTTCAGGGCGGCGGCCTTGTAGGTAAGCGCCCTGGCGGCCTCGATAGCCACCGCCATATCCGCCAGTTTGAATGCCACCGCTTGGTTGGACCCGATCGCCTTCCCAAAGGCGATCCTCGACTTAGCATAAGCTAGCGATTCGTCCAAACAGCCTTGAGCGAGCCCCACCGCTAGCGCAGAGATCGCAATACGACCGTCGTCGAGGATCGACAGGAACTGGGCGAGACCCTTCCCTGGCGTGCCAAGGAGGGCGTGGTCTGGTACAAAAACCTCGTCCAAACTGATCCCGTGGGTGTCAGAGGCGTGCCAACCCATCTTTCTATAGGGTGGCTCTATAGTCAGACCCTTGGTCCCCGACTCCACGATGAAGGCGCTAACCCCTTCTTCGGTTCGTGCTGTGACGGTGATAACCGAGGTTATCGGCGTACCAGAGTTGGTTATAAAAGCCTTGGAGCCGCTGATCAGGTAGCCACCCTCTACCTTTGTCGCCCTGGTTTGCGACGCCCCGGCGTCTGATCCAGCCCCGGGCTCGGTTAGGCCAAATGCCCCCAAAGACTCGCCTTTGCACAGTGCAGGGAGGTAGGCCTGCCTCTGTTCTTCATTTCCGAAGCTGAAAATTGGATTCGCGCCCAAGCCAACACCCGCCGACAGCGTAATTGCCACCGACGAATCCACCCGAGCGAGTTCCTCGATAGCAACACACAGGGTCGAAAATGGTGCATCCGAGCCACCGTAGGTGGAGGGGAATATAAGGCCAAAAAGCCCCATCTTCCCCATCTTCTTGACCGTCTCCAAGGGGAAGGTATGGTCCCTATCCCAAATCGTTGCGAATGGGGCTACTTCATTTTCAGCAAAATCCCGCACCACCGATCGAAATTCATCCTGCTCCTGTTCGAACTCGAGTTCCATATCGAGACTCCTCTATTTCAATAGGTGGTATAACGGAAAAATACTATCTCTTGCCGGGGTCGTTAGTCGAAAGCCGCTCTATTTAGGTCGCAAGCGGCCTGATATGTATAACGTCCCCGGCGGAAACGGCCCTCACACAGCTCTCTATAGCTACCAAGAGTTCACCGGTGGGTGCAATGTCAAGTGCCACTCCCTCGAATGAGTCCTCCTCCATCTCTACCGAGATGAGCCTCCCGATGGTGATACACCTACGTCGGTAAAGGGAGGTCTCCTCGACAAATCCATCTTTGTCCTTGAGGTTTAGGTAGTGAATGGCGAGTCTGTTTAAGAAGTGATCAAGCAGCGGCTTTGGTCCCGATGACCTACCGCCAATCTCTATTGAGATTGCCGTCGCAGGCCTATGAAGCTCCGCTAACTCTTGTACAGTCCAGTCGAGATTGATCCCCAACCCGACTACTACCTTTATTGAGTCACTTGATACCTTTGATTCTGAAAGTATCCCACCAAGTTTTTTCTCCCCTACATAGAGGTCGTTCGGCCACTTGAGGACCACGCTTATTGGGTAGATCTCCTCGATAGCCTCCGCCATCGCCACCGCCGCCATTGACGGAATGACGTGCAGCTGGGTGGGTGGCAGCTTGGGTTCAAAGAGCACCGAAACCAGAAGCGAGGAGTCGGGCTTGGAATTCCAACTTCTTCCCAATCTTCCCCTGCCGCCGGTCTGAAATCTAGCGGTAACAACCAGACCTTCACCAGTATCGGCACCGAGGCGATCTATGATATACCGATTAGTGGAATCGACTGAATCTAGATTGATGACCTCAAAATTTACTTTGTTTGCAACGTTGTTTGGTAGCTTTTCATCCTCCACAGGTGTTAGGTTAGGCCGAATAGAGAAAGGGTCGAGTTGTTTAAGAAGCTCCTAGTGGCGAATCGCGGCGAAATCGCCGTGAGAATCATCCGCACAGCCAAAGAACTCGGCATTGCGACGGTTGCGGTCTATTCGGAATTGGATCAGGATTCCCTCCATGTCCGCTACGCAGACGAGGCATACGCCCTCGGAGGTCAAAGCGCAGCTGAAAGTTACCTCAATACCGAGAAGATCCTGGATATCTTGGCGAAGTCAAACGCCGACGCCCTCCATCCCGGTTACGGATTCTTCTCCGAAAATGCCGACTTTGCCAGGGCAATTACCGAATCTGGGATTAAATTCATTGGACCACCTCCCTCTGCGATCGAGATCATGGGTGACAAGATCAGCTCGCGGATTGCAGCCCAAGCCGCCGGGGTCAACGGCGTACCTGGGACCGCCGAAGTCCTCACCGACCCATCCGAAATAGTTGCTTTTGGCGAAAAGTTCGGATGGCCGGTTGCGATTAAGGCCGCATACGGCGGAGGCGGCAGGGGTATGAGGGTGGTCAACTCCAAAGAGGAGGCTGCATCGGCGCTTGAATCCGCTCAGAGGGAGTCGGAAAAGGCCTTTGGCAGGTCCGAATGCTACATCGAGCGCTACCTCACCTGGCCAAGACACATCGAGATGCAGGTCTTCTGCGACTCACACGGTAATGGGGTGTGGCTTGGCGAAAGGGACTGCTCGTGCCAGCGGAGGCATCAGAAGCTGATCGAAGAGTCCCCCGCTGCAAACTTTCCCGACGAAATCCGCCAGCGAATGGGGGAGGCGGCGGTCAAAGTAGCGCTCGCTTGTGGATACGAGAATGCCGGAACCGTCGAGTTCCTATACCAAGACGACGACTTTTACTTCTTGGAGATGAACACCAGGCTCCAGGTCGAGCATCCAGTTACCGAGCTAATCGTCGGCAAGGACCTAGTAGCCCTCCAGCTGCGCATCGCCGCTGGCGAGGAGATCCCCTTCAGCCAGGACCAGATCGAGCGGAGGGGTGCCGCAATCGAATGTCGAATTAACGCCGAAGACCCCACCGGGGGCAAATTCCTCCCATCACCTGGGAAGATAACCAAATTTACACGAGCCGATGGTTTCGGGGTAAGAACGGACGCCGGATATGACGCAGGCGACACGGTATCGCAGTTCTACGACAACCTCGTCGCAAAACTGATCGTTTGGGGCGAAGATCGCGATTTAGCGATTGCGAAGATGAAAAGAGCGCTAGCTGAGACGGAGATCGAAGGGATAAAGACGACTATCCCCGCACACCTAGCGATACTGAATGAGGCCGATTTCCAGCAGGCTAAGCACTCGACTAAGTGGGTAGAGGGGCTCGAATCGATCAAGGCGATCTCTGTTGACCCTCAAGCGGCGGTCGAAACCGAAGACCAGGAGACCGAGAGCCACGAGGTCCAGGCCGAAGTTAACGGGAAAAAGTTCACGGTCAAATTACGCCTCCCCAAGGGTTCAATCTCCAGCCAGCCGATTCAAGCTCAGCAAGGTCAGAAGAGGACGAGGGCGCAATCATCCTCGCACCGCGGCGCAGGCGGTGCAGGCAGCGGCAAAGTCACAGTTCCGATGCAAGGAACGGTGGTAAAAGTCCTAGTTAGCGTGGGTCAAAGCGTCGAAATCGGTGAAGCGGTGATCGTGCTCGAGGCGATGAAGATGGAGAATTCGATCCTCGCCGAAAAGGCCGGGGTGATCAAGGAGTTGAAGGTCAAGCCCGGCGACACCGTCGGCTCCGGTGACATAGTCGCCGTTATCGAATAAGGCTTTCTCCTATAAAAGGTAGCGACGCCCCCTTCGGAGTCAACTCTAAAGGGATCAATCGCAGGGGGGCCTCACAAAAAAGGAGTTCGAGCAGATGACGGGGTCGATTAAAGAGAGGGTCAGGGAGCACTTGGAATCTCTGGCACAAGGTGCCGTAGAGATAAGCCACCAGGTACACTCGCACGCCGAGGTCGGCTTTGAAGAATTTCGATCCTCGGCCCTATTGAAGTCGGAGTTCGAAAAGGAGGGCTTCGAGGTCGAATCCGGCTCCGCAGGTCTACCCACGGCATTCGTCGCTAAAAAGGGTTCCGGAGAACTCCAGGTCGGCTTCTGTCTAGAATATGACGCCCTACCAGGCATCGGGCATGCCTGTGGCCACAACATCATCGCTTCCTCCTCCTACCTCGCTGCGGCGGCACTCGCCCCTTTTACTCAAGAACTCGGAATCTCCATAAGGGCGCTTGGGACCCCATCGGAAGAGGGTGGTGGCGGAAAGATCCTGATGCTCGAGGCGGGCAGCTTCACCGGGCTGAACTTGGCGATGATGATTCACCCCGGGCCAGCCGAACTCGACCGGATGAACACCATCGCAGCAAAACACATCGATATACACTTTGAGGGAAAGCCCGCTCACGCCTCAGCATTCGCCTTTTTGGGGATAAACGCTCAAGATGCCATGGTGATATCTCAGGTAGCGCTGGGCCTCGCCAGGCAACAACTGCTGCCATACGAGAAGGTGCACGGGATAGTCACCCAGGGTGGAGACGCTGCGAATATCATCCCCGCACGGGTTGACGCCAACTACATCATTCGATCCGATACCTTGGCCCACCTGAGCGTCCTCGAGCCAAAAATCATGCGTTGCTTTGAGGCCGGTGCACTGGCTACCGGGGCCAAACTAACCTATAGCTCACCGGCCCCTCCCTACGCTGAGCT
>JAKCBW010000067.1 GCA_021842145.1 Actinomycetes bacterium | reverse complement strand
TGTATCTTCGCCTCCGGCACTAATAGTGCACCCTCGAGGTTGATTTCGCCCTTGGTGGTAGAGTCGGCAGGTATTAAATTGACCATGGCGATGGGCGAGACCATCTCTGTCGATCCCAAGGGAAGGCCAGTTATCGCCCTAAGGTGGTTTTCAAACTGTGAAGTAACTGACCCCTCGATCGTTAGGTGTCCGCTATTGTGCACCCTCGGAGCGAGTTCGTTGACCAGTAATTTTCCATCCACCAAGAAGAGCTCGACGGCAAGGACTCCTACCGACCCAACTGCGTCCGCAACCGCCATGGCTAGCTCAACCGCCTCGTCTTCTACCTCTGGGTCCAACTCCGTCGGCCAAAAAGCCTCTACGCAGATTCCATTGAATTGCCTAGTTTGGATTGGAGAGTATGTCAGTCGATCGGTCGGTTGCTGTCCCGTAACTACTAAAACTGCGAGTTCTGCATCAATCGCGAGTTCGGATTCAACTACGTATGGAACTGGCGACTTGGCGGTACTCATAAAGTGCATTGCTTGCTCTAAGTTGCTGAATTTATGCACTCCACGCCCGTCATAGCCACCTCGCGCCGCCTTCAGAACTAGCGGAAATTCAAACGCAGTAGAGATCGCTTCAAGCTCAGCCGCCGTTTCAACTACGGCAAATTTTGGAACTGGGATACCAGCCGTCTGGAGGGCTTTTCTCTGCTTTGCCTTGTCTGCAGCGAGCGCCAAGGTGTCCGCCGAGGGATAGATAGTGCAGTTTCGGTCCGAGAGCTCCTGAACTAATTGAGCTGGTATAAGTTCATGATCGAAGGTTACTACGTCGCACTTTCGAGCGAAGTGGTATAACGTCGTAGGGTCGAACTGACTTGCTACGGTAATTTCCTTGGCAACCTTATTTAGTGATTCGTCACTTTCAGATCGCAAAATATGAACGTCTATTCCTAGAGATAGCCCTGCTTGAAACATCATGCGGGCAAGCTGGCCACCACCAATTATTCCAACTATTGGTGCCCTTGCCTCGGATTTCCAGTTTGCCAAATTAAGTCTTCTCCGCCGTTCAAAGTAGTTCTGTTAGAGCTATGTAATTCCAATTCTCGAACACAGCCTATTCAGCCGATGACCGCTAGCCGCAATTAGCGAAGCTTGGGATCCCTCAATCGGGCCTTTCCTTGGCGGACAAAGATGCGAGCAAATCCTAACCGTCCCGGTAGCGACCTCGTCAGTGGTAATACGATAGTCGCTTCTGATAATCGCTGGTTGGCCCACCCGCACTTCACCTTAGATTGTGGACCGTTCCTTGAGCAATTTTCTGTGTCGCCCCTCGATGTAGTAAAGGATGGTTCGGGCCTTGCGGTGTCCCTCCTCCACTGGCCCTAATTTCGCTGCTTTCTTCGGCTGTTCGGACGGCCTTTGCAAATAAGCCAAGTTGGGCTCCTGGACGGCAGGTTGCCTTACAGGTCAGTTGGAGAAGGGCTTCGTACTCCAATGGGCATTTGACATGGTTTCAATGGCTCACCGCAACAGACATGCGGGTGTTGGATCTGAAATCTCCCAACCCACACGTGCAGCGAGTTGGTGTAATTCTCAAGGGACAGGACCGGAATTTTTGACCTATCGCCACTCCTTTTCATCAAATCGATGAGTATCGACAGCGTTGCTCTAGCGAAGCTCTAACTTCGGGAGCTTGTCAAATGGGCCCTGGTTGAAAACTCTTCTATTTCGTAGGGAGGGAATGACAACTACTGGGGCGGCGAATATTGTGGCGGTGATTTATTGTGGCGGTGATTTATTGTGGCGGTGATTTATTGTGGCGGTGATTGTGGCTGGACAGTTCGAAAGTCGAGCTAAGTATACCTCCAATATCTCATGCAGACTTCTTTGGGAAAGAGCTAAACCCGTGCCCAACTTTTTAGCAGATATAAGGCGCATATGAAAAGAACAAAATATTAGCCAAGCAGGCCAAATTTTCAACGCTCCACTAGAAGCTGACCATAGAGAGCGCTGGTATTTCACCCATTGTTTCATCCCTCGCCGCCCGCCAGGCTTGTCTCGATTGGAGCTGTTTTTGACTTCCCCGAGGCTCTGGAACCTCAATTGCCGTCGCCGGTAGGTCAAGGGATGCAACTTCATCGAGGCCAGCTAGTTCACCCATGCCGATCAGTCCTAGCAGTCCTGCTCCGAGCGTTGTAGCCTCTACGGACTTTGACAGAAGTATTGGAAGTCCCGTTGCTGCCGCTAAATGTTTAACCATTTCAGAATTGGTGGTCATTTTGCCGTCGACCATCAGTCGTTGAATCTCTAGGTTTCCATCGGCTTCTGCGGATTCCAACAGATCCATGGACATATGAGCAATGCCTCGAAATGCCGCCTGGAATAGTTCGTTGGCTCTGGTTCCACGACCCATGCCAAAGAAGGCCCCCCTGGCGCCAAAGTCCCATTTTGGAGGGCCTTGACCCGCTAATGAGGGGACGAAGATACTCTGATCATTTGGGTTAGCCCTCAGCGACATAGCTTCGGAGGCTTCTACGCTGTTGGATAGGCCAAAGGAGCTCGCCATCCATTCGATACAGGAACCGGCGGACAGGCCGATTGCCTCGATGCCCCAGGTAAGTACGGAATCATTACGGTCTATCGCAATTGGAAAGCACCCGAATTCTCCCTTGCGCTCGAAGCCGGGCCGCTTTTCTCCGACGTATAGATCCAGCATCGCACCGGTCCCCAGGGTCAATTTCGCAGATCCCGGCGTCACGCAACCCTGACCGATCATTGATGCCTGCTGATCCCCGATTAAAGCTGTGATCGGCAGGGGTCTCGAAAGCGCAGTCGCGACACCCATAGTACCTTTTGGTTCCACGAGTTTGGGAAGGAAAGAGTGGTCAATTCCGAGCTTGTCGATGCGCTGTAGATCGTAGCCGCCGCCATCGTATGAGATCAGACCGGTGGTCGCGGCGTTAGTGATGTCTGATATGTGAACTTCGCCTTTAGTTAGCACACTAACCGCAAAGCTATCAATTGTCCCCAGTGCCGGTTGGGCGATTTGCCCCTCGGATGTCCTGAGTAATTCCACGTACTTGGTAGCGGTCTCGTTAGGCGCAAGCTCTAACCCCTGGGAGCGCCACATAAGACAGGTGGAAGCGGTGCGGAGGTCCTGCCATGAGATTCCGATCGGCCAACACTTATTTGAAGCCTTGTCCCAAAGTATCGCGCTCGCTCGTTGCGACGCAATTGCAATGGATTCGAGACGACTTCCGGCGTCGGCTATTGCGGCTTCGGCCACCTCTAAAATTGCCCTCTTCAGTCCAACGGTATCGATTTCCACTATTCCCGGAGCGGGGCTCAATTGCTTAGTGGGGACCTGGGCGATAAATCTGGGCCTGAAGTCGACGAGCGAGACTTCCGAGGCCCTAATGGAAGAGGATCCGATGTCGATTACCAGCACTGTCATCGGAGGTTACCTTTCTGAAATTTTGACTTGGATCTTTTTAGGTCGCGCTAGCGACGCCGACTCTATTAGCCGTTTCCAACTCTAAGCCGGGCAATGGAAGACAAGAACTGCGTCCTTTGTGCCTCGATTTGAGAGGTAGTTAGTTCCTTATATCTAGCAATTGCTTCGGAGGCTGGCTCGAGTTCTAGCTCTGCTTTGGAATGGTCAAGTATCGCGATCCGTGACCTTCTCATTAGCAGATCGCTGACCGAAGTGGCCAGTTCGTGCTTTATCTGGTATTCGAACTCTCCGACTAGGTCTCCGCCTGCGAGGGCCTGATAAGACGAGGGGTCTTGCCCCATCGTCTTGATTACCGACACTGCCTGAGCTCCATAGCGCTCTACGAGGTGGGTGGTGATTGAATTTAGCGTTTCGGAACCGAGTTGACTGGGGAGGTGTGATCTGACCCTAGCCGTTAGTTGGGCACGGTCTGATACCGGAAAGGAGCCGACCAAGTTGATCCTTGATGTCATTGAATTTCGCTGGTGGTCCAGCTTTTCACACACAAGATCAACCGCCGATTGAGCCATCGCTCGATATGTGGTTAGCTTGCCACCAGCGACAACTATCGCCCAAGGGGTCGGAGTGAGGATCTCATACTTTCTCGAAAGCTCCGCGGTATCAGAAGCATCGATATCCGGCTTCAATAGCGGCCTTAAACCAGACCAACCCCCGGTTATGTCGGCTTTTGAGACTTTGGTCGAGAAGCGAGCGTTTATCGCTGACAGGAGGTATTCAACGTCGGAATCGTCGATATCGGGTGCAGAAACTGGGCCATTAAATGGGGTGTCGGTGGTGCCGAAGTATGAGTATTCACCCCACGGAACGACGAATATTCGCCTTCCGTCTCCAACTTCTATCGCACCGGCCGAGTTGAGGGGAAGTTTCGATCCGTGTACGGCTAGGTGAACCCCTTTCGCCGGAACTATGCCTACTCCGGAGTTGGATCTCGCCAATTCGGATAAAGCCCCATTAGCCAGTCCACCGGCAAGGACTACCACCCTCGAACGTAAGGTGAAGGGTTTTCCATCTCCGACGGACGTATCGGGTAGGCAGTTTACTTCCGCATATCCCGACGCTCCGGGACCGGTAAAACCGTCGACTTTAGTGTGTGTGAAGATATCCGCACCAAAATGCTTCTGTGCGGTAATGCAGACGTTGAGGCAAAGGCGCGAGTCGTCAGCAAAAGCGTCATGATATAGGAGAGAACCGACTAAGTCCTCTCTTTGGAGGGTCGGAAGGAGTTTGAGGGTATCGTCGACGCCAAGTCTCCTATGCGCCTTAGAGGACCTTATGGATCCAGCGAGGTCGTAACCCCAGAGTGTTGCGGAGAGGCCGAATAGTTTTGAAACTCCCTTCAGCCTGCTTCGGGAGTGTACAGGTATCACAAATCCCAAGGGCTTCACCAAATGGGATGCCGTCTTTTGCAGGATTGCTCTCTCTCGGAGGCTCTCTGCGACGAGTCGGACCTCACCTCGTTCGAGATAGCGCAGGCCGCCATGGATTAATTTGGAAGACGCGGAAGACGTCTTGGAACCTATGTCGTCAGACTCCACCAACGCCACTTTGAGGCCACGCGATGCCGCATCCAAGAGAACGCCCGATCCCGTAGCACCTCCTCCTACGACTAGTACGTCGTAATCTTTGAGCGAACTGTTCATGAAACCTCTTGTTATTCCTGGACGACGGTGGATGCCCTTTATAGGTCCAAACTGTTGTGATACCACACTAGGGCATAGTTGGACAATAGGGCTATGTCGCTGGGCTCTAAGGCTATTTTTTGCGGACCAGTTTGTGTTGTTTGAGCTAGTTGTTCGATATAGCGGATTGTAGACAAATCATTCCAGGTTCGGAATATTCGTAAATGATTGTTAGTTGCTAGTTAGTGTGAATAAAGGGGATTCTTCGTGAAACAGGATCGGAAAGTTGCCGCGCTGGAGATGGAGACTCGTTTTAGGGCCGAGGGCAAAAAAGTTACCCCACAACGACAAAGGATATTCGATCTCCTGGCCGAAAATACGGAGCACCCTACAGCCGAGAACATCTTTCGGATGGTTCAGCAAGATATGCCTACGGTATCACTTAAGACCGTATATCAGACCTTAAACGAGCTTGGACAATTGGGCATGGTCAACTTTTTAGAACTTGGTGGTGGGTCGATGCGATTCGATCCAAATGTCAATCACGACCACCAGCACCTAGTTTGTGAGGTGTGTGGGTCGGTCGCCGACATCGACTTGGGGCCGTTGGAACGAGTTTTTAACGGGCGTAGCGACGTAGTATTTCTTGTCACCCGGGCAGAGGTAATTCTAAGGGGTGTATGCGAGGTTTGCCAAAGTATCGACCCTGATAGCGCAAACCAACCGGAGGTCGGTTCAAGGCAAAAAGTGCCGTCAGACTGAGCGGAATCCATAGAGACTCGCCAGACACAGTCGTATCGGCGCGCTCTGGTGGCCTAGGTGGTCCACCAGAATGTGAATCAAACTGTCCACCTGCAGAAAATAGATCAGAACAGATAGATCAAAATAAATAGATCAGAACAAACAAAAGGAGAAACAGACATGGCGGAACTTAAGGGTTCTAAGACCCAGGAAAACCTAAAGGAGGCCTTCGCCGGCGAGTCACAGGCCAACCGGCGTTATCTTTACTTTGCTCAGAAGGCCGATATCGAAGGCTATCCAGATACTGCGGCGCTATTTCGCTCGGTAGCAGAGGGTGAAACCGGCCATGCCTTTGGACACTTTGACTTTTTGGCCGAAGTAGGTGATCCTGTGACCGGTGAGCCCGTGGGACCGACGGAGGAGAACCTTAAGTCTGCGATTGCGGGCGAAACCTACGAATATACCGAGATGTATCCGGGTTTTGCAAAGACTGCGAGGGAGGAAGGATTTGAAGAGGTTTCGGAGTGGTTTGAGACCTTGGCCCGTGCAGAGAAGAGCCACGCTGGGCGTTTTGCACAAGGCCTAGAGGCTTTATAGTTTTTATTCTTCTGGGGGTTGGTGACTCATTGCACCGACCCCCAAATTTTGTGCTAAGCCAGAGCTTGAGCCGCCTTCTTGTTAGAGAGTTTGCAATTAGTCGATCCGCATTGGTCTGCGCGGTATGTGGCTGAAGAGTGTTGCCCCGAGGGATATGACCATCGAATGGAGAATGATGACTACCACCTACGACCCCTCCAACCCAAGCTACTTCGACGAAGCCGATTTTCGTCAGGAGCTGACCAGGGTCTATGACATTTGCCACGGATGTCGGGTCTGCGTTGGCTTATGTCCCTCCTTTCCGAGCTTGTTTGATGCTATTGACGCTAAAGACGGCGACGTTGGAGGTCTTTCGAAACAAGAGCAAGACAAGGTAGTGGATGAGTGCTTCGGGTGCAAAATGTGCTATGTGAAGTGCCCCTACGTCCCCCCGCACGAGTGGGAGTTGGACTTTCCTCGATTGATGCTGAGGGCAAAGGCGATCAAAGTTCACCAGGGAGAACTATCAGTTAAGCAGAAGCTTACTGACCAAGCTTTAGCTAGGACCGACCTGGTGGGCGGGCTCTCCGTGACGTTTTCCAATTTAGCAAATAAGGCCATTGGTAACAGAGAATCTGCGGCTCGTAAGGCAATGGAAAAGTCTGTGGGGATTTCACAGCATCGGCTCCTGCCGCCCTACGCCAAAGTCAGGTTTACTACGTGGTTCAAGAATCGACTCAGGCCCTTTATCAAGGACCGTGAGGCAAAAGTGTCGGTGTTTCCTACCTGTTTCATCGAATATATGGACCCTGGGGTTGGGAAGGACCTGGTCGGGGTGTACGAACATAACCACGTCGAATGTTCCTTGCCAGAAGGAGTAAAGTGCTGTGGAGCGCCTTGGCTTCATCAAGGCAACGTAGAGCAATTTAAGGCTCAGGCACGAAAGAACGTCGACGCCCTTATCAAAGAGGTCAAGATGGGGAAGGACATAGTCGTTTCGCAACCAACCTGCGCCTACGTGATCAAAAAGGACTACCCACAGTACCTGGCAACTCAGAACTCGAAAGAGGTTTCAGCACATACTTACGACGCGTCAGAGTTTCTCATCAAGATGCATAAGGGTGGGGGAGGGATCGAGCTGGATTTCGAAGGAGACCTCGTCGGTGAAGTTACCTACCATGCTGCGTGTCACCTACAGGCGCAGAATGTCGGCTTGAAGGGTCGAGATTTGATTAAGTTGACTGGAGCCAAGGTGAACGTGGTGTCTAAGTGTTCGGGCATCGATGGGACCTGGGGTTATCGGTCCGAGAACTATGAGGCTTCTAAGAAGCTAGCGGGGCAGCTGGCTTCACGAATTCAAAAGACCAAGTACGAAATGCTGGCGGGAGAGTGCCTCTTGGCGAACACCGCCATTACGGAGGAGACTGACGAAAAGGTCTTTCATCCGATTGAGATTCTTGCACGAGCCTATGGGCTCAAGAGGGAGTGAATTATATGTCGACGTTACACCTTGATGAGATTATGGATCTCAGGGAGTATGAGCGTATTCGCGAGCAGTTTCGGCGTGAGATTATCGACCATAAAAAGACCCGACGCGTGAGCTTAGGTCCGATAATGACAGCCCTTTTCGAATCGAAGGATACCATCAGGTTTCAAATCCAAGAGATGGCCCGAGCCGAGAAGATGATCTCAGATGAAGCGATAACTCAAGAACTAACTACCTACGAGCCACTCGTGCCAAAGAAAAATCAGATGGTGGCAACCGTGTTCATTGAACTCGTCACAAAGGAGGAGTTGATGCACTGGCTTCCCCTGCTCGTTGGGATCGAGAAGAGCATTGCCCTTGTCCTCAGCGATGGCGAGGCTCTGTTCGCGTTGCCAGAGGCGGACCACGAGTCCCAGTTGACGCGCTCTGACATAACCTCAACCGTCCATTACATAACCTTTGATTTGACCCAATTGCAGGCGGATAAGTTCAAAAGTGGCGATATCTATTTGAAAGTAGATCATCCTGATTATCGGCACTCGACCAAACTTGGTGAAGATTTTCGGAATTCGATCCTTGAGGACTGGAAAGACTGAATTCAAGACCCTTATGCCGAATTCCAACTCATCGACGTAGTATCATTTTCCAAAGTTCGGCTAGTAACAGTGTTTCCCGGGGCTATTCAGATAGAAGTTCCGTTTACTAGCTGACTTTGGAACATTTCTAATTGGGTGGTGAAGTGTAGAATTTG
>JAKCBW010000066.1 GCA_021842145.1 Actinomycetes bacterium | reverse complement strand
GTTCGAGGGACAAGAATTCTGCGGCCGTGATGGTCGTCCGGGCTGGTTTCAACCCGGCTGGTGTTGATGGCATAAGACCTTGGGTGTCCGCTGGGCACTCAGGCTGCCTGAGCCAGGAATCCCCCGGCTTTGGCCGTGGGGAGGTTTCAACACTTGGTTGTGGCCGCTTTTGCACCTGTGGATCTGGCACTGAACACAGAGATAGAATCTGCGGCTACCAGGGGAATATCACCTCTTGGCGGCGGTATGGGCGATTGATAACAACCATGCCCCATTGACTGAGATCACCCAGCACGGGTGCCCATGAGTGAGTAGAAAACAACACCAATGGACAAGTCGCGATGTGGTGCCAATCTACTTCGTGCCCACCAGGCGACTCAAACGCTCCTATGGCGAGAGGCTGGCACACCGAATCAAATGTGCCGAGCGCTCCGTCGGTGAAAAATGGCGACCCGATGGCCTTTGCATCCGCTAAATAGTTTCCGGCTCCATCTTGATAGCGCCGCACGGACACTCCTCGACGCAGATCCCGCACCCTTTGCAGTAGTCATAGTCGAACTGATACCGTTGGCCGGGTCCGAGCTTGATTACCGCGTTGTCGGGACAAACTCCGTAGCAGTTATCGCATTCGAAGCAGTTGCCGCACGATAGGCACCTCCTGGCTTCGAAGAGGGCATTGTCTTCGTCTAGGCCCAACACGACCTCATCGAAGCTGGATTGTCGACGCACAATGTCTAACTTTGGTCGGACCGTCTGAGGAGCGTCTGTGTAGTACCAGGTGTGAATCTTGTCGTAGGAGGCGACTTCGTGCTTGGCAGGTTCAACGAGTTCGTCACCTCGCAGGAATGCATCGATATACCTAGCCGCTCGCTTGCCATGGCCGATAGCCCTGGTAACGGTCCTCTCACTTGGCACCATGTCTCCGCCGGCGAAAACGCCACTTTGGCCGGTCATCATATTGGGCCCAACTTGGACAACTCCGTCTTGTACCTCTATCGATGGGAGGTTTTCAACTAGCGATAGGTCGACCTCCTGGCCCAACGCAAGTATGAGTGAGTCTGATTCAAGTTCCTCAAACTCTCCGGTCGGTTGTGGAAAGCCGGTATCGTCGAGCTCCATCTTTTCGATTACCAGTTTCCCCGGTCCGGCATGCTTGATCGTCGAGAGCCAACGCATCTGGATGCCCTCTTCAAGCGCCTCTTCAACTTCGAAATCGTGGGCTGGCATCTTGTCCCGAGTCCGCCGATAGACAACTACTGCGTCGGTTGCTCCCAGGCGCTTTGCGGTCCTGGCCGCATCCATTGCGGTATTACCGCCACCATATATCACGACCTTACGGCCGATTTTCGGAAGTTCTTCGCCCTCCATCGAGCGAAGAAAGGTAACTGCATCGAGGATGTGGGTCGAATCCCCGGCAGGTATGTAAGCCCGCCTTCCGACTTCAGCACCAATTGCCAGAAAGACGGCGTCAAACTCCTTCGAATTGACCACCGTTGAAAGGTCGTCGACCTTCTTGTTGTAGCGTATCTCTACGCCCATGCCAATTATCCTGTCGACCTCTGCTTCGAGGATATTTCGGGGGAGCCGATACGAAGGGATGCCAAAACGCATCATTCCACCGGGCATCGGCCCGGCTTCGTAGATGGTTACCTTGTGGCCAGCCAAGCGCAGATGATATGCGGCGGATAACCCAGAGGGTCCCGCACCGATCACTAGGACATTTTTGTTCGTTTCCTTGGCCAACTGTCGAGGCTTCCAGCCCTTTTCCAGGGCAATATCGCCAAGGAACCTTTCGACTGAGTTGATCCCGACTGCCACGTCCAGCTGCGCTCTATTGCAGACTGTTTCGCAAGTGTGGTAGCAGACCCTCCCCATGACCGCCGGCATAGGATTGTCGGCCATTAGTACCTGCCAAGCTTCCTGGTAGTTTCCTTCTTCGGCGTGGTAGAGCCAACCCTGTATATTCTCCCCCGCAGGACACTCTTGGTTGCACGGAGGGAGCCGATCTAGGTATACCGGTCTTTCGACCCTCCAACTGCCGGTTTTGTTCGAGCGGCTCGTGCCGACTTCGAGGGTTATCGCGTAAGGCTTGTCCATTTTATCGTTACCTCGTTTGGAGTGCTTCTTGGTCGGCTAGTGAGTTTCCACTTGTGCTTTGGGATTGGGTATCAAGGAGGTCAAATCGTCGAATATTCTTGTCCGCTATCGCTTGAAGCTGCGCTATCACCTCGGTGTTGGCGCTAGGTCGGAAGAGGTGTTGATAGCGCCTCTGCGGACGCAAGTACTCCTCTACCGGAACCTGTGAACGGATTTTTGATGACCCGGTGACCTCGCCGTACTCGGCTTCAAAGACTGGGAAGAGGCCTGATTCCTTAGCGAGCCTTGAGAGCCTTATGGTGTCCGAAGGGGCAGATCCCCAACCTAGTGGACAGGGGACGAGGACGTGAAGGTACCTAGCGCCACGGAATGACATCGCCTTTTCGACCTTGTATTCGAGATCGTGGAGTTCGGCCACCGTCGCCGTTGCTACGTAGGGTATTTCATGGGCCATCGCGATAAGTGGCAGGTTCTTGCCCTTGCCAAAGTCCGCTCCTGGGTGCGCGCCGACGGCTTCGGTGGTAGAGGTTTTGGCTGCGGGTGGGGTTGCCCCTGAGCGCTGGACACCGGTGTTCATGTACGCTTCGTTGTCGTAGCAGATGAAAAGTACGTCGTCATTTCTTTCAAACATTCCCGAAAGGACGCCAAATCCTATATCGACGGTTCCGCCGTCGCCGGCCTGGGCCACGACCCTTATGTCGGTTCGCCCTTTAACCTTCATCGCCGCCGCTATTCCCGTGCCCACGGCAGCTACATTTCCGAAGAGTGAGTGTATCCAGGGTATTTGCCATGAAGTCTCGGGGAAAGGTGTAGTGAAAACCTCGAGGCAGCCGGTGGCATTTGCGGCTATGACCTTTCCATCAGTCGCCCGCATCGCTGCGTCAATGGCGTATCTGGCTCCGAGGGCTTCACCGCAACCTTGGCAGGCCCTGTGACCGAGGGTCAGGGAGTTGGTGCGCTTCATGTCTGCTTGAACCGTGCGGTCCTGAGCTTCTAATAGCCTGTTACCTACTACGAAGCTTCCGGTCTGGTAGAACTTGACTGGTTGGTAGCCCACGTGGTTCCTTTCAATTAGCCTTGGTACTGTGACCGAGGTCGTGGACGATTCGTTCAGCTGCGGGTCTGGGTCGAACCGAGGTTTGCATACGGCTTATTTCCCGGTCAATGACATCGTGATTTAGGTCTAAAAAGGTCAGTTCGCCGATCTCGTCTGCGTCGGCTAGTTTGAAAAAGTCCACCAGCGATGAACGTAGGATTGACCTTCCGCCGAGTCCGGCGACCACCGAATAGCGTTTTATCGCAGAATTGCCTAGGGCTGTGGTGATGTTGGCGCTGAGTATGCCTCCAAGGCCTACCGAGAAGGCCTTCTCTAATACCACCACTCGCTTGGCAGTAGATAGAGCTTCCCTTACTGCGTCTAGCGGGAAGGGTCGGAAGGTTGTTATTCCAAGTACGCCTATCGAGAGGCCAGCATCACGAAGTTCGTCGACGGCGTCTTTGATCGTACCCAGGATAGAACCCATGGCAACGATGATCGTTTCCGCGCCATCGAGGTGGTACTTACTGACCAGCCCACCAGCATAACGAGAGAAGATCGAATCAAACTCATTAGCGATCTCCGGGATGCGTTCTAGGGCGAGTAGCTGCTTTGCGTGCGCTAGGTATCTGACCTCGCTAAAGGCTTCCGGACCCACCATCGAACCTATCGAGACCGGGTCGTTTGGATCGAGTATCTGTTTTGGCTCGAAGTGGGGAAGGAAGCGGTCCACCTGCTCCTGCTCGGGTATGTCGACCCGCTCGACGGCGTGAGTGAGGATGAAGCCGTCCATATTCACCATTACCGGTAGTGATATCTCCTCGGCGAGTCTAAAGGCCTGGATGTGGAGATCGACTGCGTCTTGATTGGTCTCGGCGTACAACTGGATCCAACCTGAGTCTCTGACCGCCATCGAATCGGTGTGATCGTTCCAGATATTTATCGGGGCGCCGATTGCCCTGTTTGCTAAGGTCATAACGATGGGCAGGCCGAGCCCAGCGGCGTTATAGACCGCTTCGATCATGAAAAGCAGCCCCTGGCTCGCTGTGGCAGTATAGGAACGAGCTCCCGCAGCAGATGCCCCGATTGCGACCGACATAGCGGCAAATTCCGATTCCACATTCACAAATTCACAAGGGGAGAGTTCGCCGCTTTTGACCATCACCGAAAGATTCTCGACGATATGTGTTTGGGGCGATATTGGATAGGCGCAGATCACCTCCGGCCTACACAGAGCGGCTGCCTTGGCCACAGCGAGCGAGCCTTCTATCTGTTGGAGCATTTGAGATTCCTTCGTTATGCAGTTTAAGAATTTAGATAATTAACTGGGACGAGCGAGTGAGGAGGTAGTTTCAGCCAGCTCATTCCTTACGAAATCGAAGGCTTGGGTAGCGGCCACAACATTCCCGTCCGCAATTGACCCTGAGAATCGGTGCCTTATCGCCGCCTCGACGGATTTTAAAGATACCCGCATCGTTATGGCCGCAAAGGCTCCTAATAAAGCGGCGTTGGGTACTGGCCTTCCAAAGGCAGCTAGGGCTAAATCCGTCGCCGGAACGCATGAGAGACGCTCAGATTTGAATTGAGAAGCGTATTCACCTAGACCGAGCTCGGCAAAGCTTCTCGATGTATTTATCAAGATGTACGCATCCGGCATCACGCCGCTGAAGAGGTCAACTTGATGAAGCAGGGTTGGATCCTGGATGATGAGGGCGTCTGGATCAGCTATGGGCTCCCTGCTTCGTATCTCTTTGTCGTCGACCCTACAAAATGCGACGACGGGCGCCCCCATCCTTTCGGAGCCAAAGCTCGGAAAGGCCTGAGCGTACTTATTTTCATAAAATGCAGCGACAGAGAGCATCTCGGCTGCGGTTACTACACCTTGGCCGCCCCTACCATGAATACGTATTTGAAACATCCCAGTCTTCCGTTAGCTCCGATATGGGGACAGCCTACTACCCAACCCCATCTCTATTTAAAGTGTCCAGTTAGGATAAAAATCCTCGCTCTACTCCATAGATAATAATTGTCCCCAACTTGCAGATTGCCAAACTCAATTGTCATACATGTATACGCAATTAATAAACTCCCGCTAGCTATCCCGGTCACGCAGGGCTTTCGAAATGTGCTACCAGTAGGTTCGCCAAAATGTTGACCCCTGCTCCTTGCCATTCAATCTTTTCACCAAAAGGCGAATGGACGAAATTATGGTAAAAAGTCTTCACCGATAATTTTCATGCAGTGATTGCATAAAGATTGTGAATTAGAAAAACCATTTGAGAAGTTCCAATTGTCAAATGCCTTGCTCGGGCCATTGCCGGTTGCCATTGCCGGTTGCCATTGCCGGTTGCCATTGCCATCAACGCCGCTACGCCCTTTTGTTCGCATGAGGATGTCGGTATGAGGATGTCGGTATGACGCCGCTGCTTCGAGAACCCAACGTAGATGCGAAGGTTTGCTGGCAGTTCCAGACGACTGGCAGTTCTAGATTTGTGAGCGTCCCAGCTGATCTCTTTATATAGACCTTTTATGCCGACGGCGTATTCGTGGTGCGAATTTGAGAAGAGTCAGGCACTGCAACGGGCCGCCGATATTCATTTCACGAAAAGCACCCTTCTAGATGGACTGGACGGCACGATTTTGCTTTTGCTGGAGGTTGCCTGGCTACCTAGGCCCCCACTACGGAGCGGTGGCGACCTCAAGAGTCAAAAAGCGTGGCCGCTGGGTGGATGACTTCTTGTTATCGCTAGATGTTAACTCTTGAGAATATTGAGTTCCGGGCATTAGCTCCCGGTTGTGACTTTGTAACATTGAACCAGTTTTGTGGTTATCCGCTTTGGGGGGTGTCCCGTCGATTTAGATGATGACGAGTCAGTGCCCTAAGGTCGCTAATTTCCACTTGACTGTGGGACGGGTTGGTTTTACGGGTTGGAGGCAGCTAGAGGTGAAGGAAGTACTTGAGATACCAGTCGCTGAAGCCGGTCCTTTAGGCATCGAGAGACGCGGTATAGATTATGTGCCTGCGGGAGAGAGATGGGCACGGCCGGTAAATCTCTTCTGGATGTGGGCCGGTGCGATATTCAATGTTGAATATTTGGTCTATGGGGCAGTTCTGATGAGCTTCGGACTATCTTTTGCCCAGGCGGTATTTATTATCCTGGTAGGCAACCTCTCTTGGGTTCTGCTTGGGTTGACTAGTCTCCAAGGGCCTTTGGCTGGAACTACCACATTCACGATCAATCGAGCCTCGTATGGGCCAAAGGGATCGAAACTGTTGGCGGTTTTCAACTGGCTGACCCAAGTCGGTTTTGAGACCGAAGGTATAGCCCTTATCGTGCTAGCCGGACTGGCTTTGGCCTCCAATTCAGGTGTGCATGCAGGGATTCCTTTGAAGATTGCCCTGATAGTTGGGGCTTCTATTGTCCAGCTCATCCTGCCGCTTTTCGGTCACGAGGTGATCCTCAAAACATTGCGAGTCCTTTTAGTTCCCTTCGTGGTCCTCTTTGTGATTTTTGCAGCGTTAAGCCTTTCCAAAGTAAATGTTCACTCTGTGCATCACGGGGCTAACTGGCAGACGATGCTCGAGGCCCTGGCCTTCATCATCACCACGAGTGGCTTAGGGTGGACAGAAAATGGAAATGACTACTCTCGGTACCTTCCAAAGGCTTCTTCAGCAAAGGCGATAGTGGGATGGGTCTTTTTGGGAACCTTCATACCGTCGGTTTTGCTCATGGGCCTCGGTGCTGCGGTGGCCACATTTCTGGGAAGCAATTCTGGGTCGATCACCGGAATGGCCGGGGCCTTTTCGGCCTGGTTCCTCTGGCCATATTTGATCGTCGCAATAGTACAACTCTTCGCAATCAATAGCCTCGACCTGTACTCTTCGGGAGTGACCTTGCAGGCGCTTGGTCTGAAACTTACCAGGCTCCAGGCGGTCTTCTTGGACACGGTGATCTGTGGCCTTCTGACCTCCTATGCCATCTTCTCCAACTCATTCAATAGCCTGCTTAACGAGTTCGTACTTTTCATCGTCGTGTGGGTCGCCCCGTGGACGGCCATCTATTTGGTGGACTGGGTGCTTAGGAAGAAGAAATATGTCGAAGAGGACCTCCAAAAGACCAAGGGTGGCGTCTACTACCGTAATAACGGAGTCCATTGGCAGGCGATAATCGCTCAGGTTCTCGGGATGGCCGCCTCCCTCTTGGCGCTTGATGCCTACCCGCACTATGTCAGTCCAATCTCGAACTTAACAAACGGGGCGGACTTCTCTGTCTTTACCGGGATTATCGTTGCGGGGGTTGCCTACTACTTACTTGCGAAAAAGGGAGTGGAAAGCGAAGCCTCAACCCACTGACACCCATAGGCGATCAGAGTGCTGACAGTGGCTTTAGGTTCGATCCGAAGTATGTTGGCTGATGTTGCAACTACTTGTACCGTTGGCCATTCGGCTCTGTTGGGTCGCAAGCTGCCCTCTTCGGGTAGCCTAAATCGTCTTTTGGCGGGATGAATCAGGAAGGTATTGGTGGGTATCTCAACCGGAATAGGGCTTTCGATCTTCGCTGGACTCGCCGTGGGTGCGATGTTGCTTGGCGGGTGTAGCGCTGCTGGGTCGAGCGAACCGACGACCTCTACGGTCGCTACTACACAGAGCCCTACGACGACCAAGGCAGCTTGTTCAAATTTCAAGGTGCTCTCCGGATGGCCTACCAGCGCTTTAGCTGCGGGCTTGATTGTGGTTCCGGTAAACGACGCTAATCCACAGCTGGTAGCACCCGAAGTGAGCAATGGCGCAGGTGGAGTGATACTTTTCGGTAACGGGGCGACATCGGCACTTTCGGGACAACTTTCGGCACTTAAGCGACTAAACCCCCTCGGGGTGGCGCCATTGATCATGTCGGACGAAGAGGGTGGCGCTGTACAACGGCTTGCCGGGCTACTTGGGGCGATGCCTTCTGCCCGGACTATGGGAGCAACCTTGACCCCAAGTGAGATTCAGTCTCTCGCCTACAACTACGGGAAGAAGCTGCTAGCGGTTGGGGTCACCATGGATCTAGCCCCGGTGCTGGATGTGGATGGAAGGCCCGGTCCCTCAGCGACTAACCCAGATGGAACAAGGAGCTTTTCTGCGATTCCGAGCGTAGCCGCTGCCGATGGAGTGGCTTTTGCGCAGGGGCTCCAGGAGGCTGGGGTCATCCCGGTATTGAAACACTTTCCTGGTTTGGGAGGGTCCAGCGGAAATACCGACGTCGCTCCGGCTTCCACATTGCCCTTTAGCGAGCTCAAGACGACGGGCCTTATACCTTTTGAGGCCGCCATTGAGGCAAAGCTGCCCGTGGTCATGATGTCGAATGCGATCGTTCCTGGCTTGACGTCCGGTCCAGCGAGCCTTTCGAGGGTAGCTATCGACTACCTGCGCAATAGCCTGGGCTTCGGCGGGCTAATCATCACTGACTCAATGTCAGCCGGAGCGATCGAACAGATCGGATTGACCGTACCACAAGCCACGGTTAGGGCGATAGAAGCCGGAGCGGACATGGTTATGTTCAACACAGTTGACCCAGCAGTTACCTTTAAGGAAAGCGTGGTCGCTTTGGATCAAGCCGTGGCGTCAGGGTCGCTGAGTCGAGTCGACCTCATTGGGTCGGTTGAAAAGATTCTCGCCACCCGAAATATAGACCTCTGCGCAAGCTAGCGGATCGAAAGGGAAATTTGGTCATTATCTATCGCAGGGCGTCCCACCCAGTGGGATCTAGCCGCTGAACTATCTAGCCGCTGAACTATCTAGCCGCTGAACTGTAGGATTCTTATCCAAAGAAGCCGGTTCGCCC
>JAKCBW010000065.1 GCA_021842145.1 Actinomycetes bacterium | reverse complement strand
AAAGGCCGCAGCTGCAGGGAGGACCACTGCGACCGAAGATCGCAGACCGACATTGAAACGGTTGGCGAATCCCGATAGGTCAGCACCTTGGTACCTCTCGGCCAACTCCGGTTGGATGGTGCTCATGATAGAGAGTGCGGCGATGGCGTAGGGAAGCTGGAAGAAGAGGTAGGCGTAGTTGTAGGCGGTAACTTCGCCAGGGCGCCTATCCGCTATCGCCAGAACTATCACTAAGGCCAGCTGGTTGGCCACAACGGCTGCGAAGGTCCAACCCGATAGCTGGAAGACCTCCCTTACGGTGTGATCGCGAAAATCGACCCTAAATCGGATCCGAGCCCCGACCCGTTTTAGCATCGGGATGAGCGAGATCGCCTGGAAAGCTACTCCAAGGGTGGTCCCTATCCCTAGTAGTCTTATCGCCCGCGGGTTGGAGAGTACGTAGCTTACGCTCGGGTGGTGGTACATCGAAGCGAAGATCAACAGGGTTATGATTGCGACGATGTTGTTTAGGATCGGGGCGAAAGCCGGTGCAGCAAAGTTTCGTTTGGCGTTCAGAACTGCGGTAATAAGGGTGATGACTCCGTAAAAGAGTAGCTGGGGGGCGAAGAACCTGAGGAGTTCGGTGGCTGCGCGCCTCTGCTCGTTGGCCTGGGCCGAATGATTGAGCGAGGTATAAAGGCCGATGATCCCGGGCGCCGCTAACTCGAAGAGCACGGTAGCTATTACGAGGAAGATTCCCGATAGCGTGAGGACCGCCGAGATCGACATCCAGGCCATTCGGGTATCAGATTTGGCGAGCCTAGAAGCAAAAACCGGGAGCAGAGTAGAGGAGATCACCCCACCGAGGATGAGGTCGTAGATGGTGTTGGGGGCGTTGTTGGCGAGGTTGAATACGTCGGCTAGCGAGTGACTCCCGAGGGCGTAAGCGAGGGCGACGATTCGAACGAGACCCAAGATTCGAGAGGCTAAGGTGCCCGAAGCCATCAGGGCGGCATTTTTTCGAGTCGAAGACCTCGCACCTAGTAAGGAGGAGAAAATCGAGGATACCTTGGAGAGAATTCGTGGCATTGAAGTGGTGTTGCCCGACTATTCAGTCTCGCCGAGGGGTCGGTCGGAGAGGGCCGCATGGGTGGTTTTTTGGTCTTCACTCGGGACCATCTCTTCTGTTTCTCCCACGGGCTCGGACTGGTCAACCTTGCCTCGCCTCTTTTTGGGCGAGCGTATCCACCAGATAATCAGGATCAGTAGCGATCCAAAACTTAGCACTATTCCCACCAGTGAGAATGAATCCGACCTCACATCCAGAATTGCACTCTGCAGGACGAGACCCGATGGCGTCTTTACCGTTACTAGTAGCGGAAAGTCACCGAGACTCTTCGTTGAGGCGAGGAATGAAGCGGTGATGCTCGAGTGCGCCATGGTGATCTGTTGGCTTGAACCCTTGGAAAAAGATAGCTTGTCAGAGGAGATGGAGACCACGAGGGTTATCGGGTAGTCCAATTTAGAAAGCAACGATATCGGGATCGAGGCATTCTTCGAGGTGAGGGTGATCGCCTGACCCTTGACGATGGTGAAGTTGTCCATAGCCCCGATAGCCCCGGTGATCGCTAGGTTCGAAAGCGCTTCACGCTCTGCTTTGGTGTATATGGTCCCCTCGGATGACAAGAGATCGACCCTGATCGGGGCCAGCACACTAAGGGGCGGTTTGGTCGACTCGAGGGCGGCGAGTGCCCCTTGTGCCTTATGGAGGCTGCTCGGCAGGTTACACTGGTGCGATTTTGATAGTTCCACGCCGACACGATTATTCGGTACCGGGGTTCGGGTCAAGGCGTATGAAGCGGTTTGGGTCCTCAGAAATGGAGCCAGAGCGAGCTTCTTTAGGAATTTACTAAGTTCACTCACATTGGTGGCATTCGCCACGCTAAAGACCAGCGGCACTACTCGGGTCGCTTGGGAGTTGGGAAGGTCGAAATAGACCTGACCGAGGTCTGAAATCGCAGTGGTACTGGCCAAAGAGGAATCCCTGATCCTTAGGTCAGCGGATATCCCTGGATCGGCTATCAGGGCGGTGGACTTTCCGGCGACCTCGCCGACTGGCGAGGTGAGGGTCAAGGGGAGTCCGTTGGGGTAGGAGGTGTCCGGGAGCACGACGTCGCTGTACCCGAGACCGGCGAGGGCCTTGAGGTCAGCGGGAGTCGGTTGATTGTCTACAAAGAAGACCGGACTCTGGATTCCCTGACTGGCAACCTTTCCCGGCGGAGGCGAGAAGGCAATCTGTTGCTTGAGGGAGCCGGGTCCGCTGAGACCCCTTAAACACCCGGGCAGTATCGGAAGGTAGCTGGTCACTAGTAGCTGATGATTAGGGCTGGCCGACCAGTTCGAAACGGACAATAGCGCCTGTTTGTCTGGGGTCGTTCCGGGGAGGTTGCCGAGTGCCTTTCCGTCCATTGCCACCGAAAGCGAGAGGTTGTAGTTACTATTCAATACCGAAACGAGATCTCTAAATGTCCCAGCGCTGGCCCTGGGTGAAAGCGAAATGATCGGGGTCACGTCTAACGGATAGTTGATCGAGGCTCCCGAGAGGATGGCGAGGGGAACCGACCTCTGCACCACGACTTGTGAGTTACTCGACTCTACGATCCGGATGGCAATCGGATAGATCCCGTCGCATCCACCTTGGCAGTTTGGCAGGACGGGAACCCCTTGGGAATTGCTATTTGAAGCTATGTCTACGGGAAGGGTGTATGACCCCCCGCCGTTACTCAGCTGTTGCAATGGGACCGGCTGGCCGATTAAAAGTGGGTAACCGAGTCCCCCACCCTGGCTTATGTTCTGGAAGGTCGAACGGGATGGAATTATCGGATAGACCAAGAAGAAGGCCTCTAGCCCGCCGTAACCAGCGACTCCGGAGAGGCTGAATGTCACCTGGGCGGAGCTATTGATGTTCAAGAATGGTGGGAGGCTCAAAAAGGTGAGGTTCGGGTTTTCTTGGGCCGAAGCAGCAGGGGCAAAAGGGGTAAAAGAAGTTCCTACGAGTGCGATTAGAGCAAAACAGAACGCGGCTACAAATCGGGAGATCCGCCAAAAGCCGAAGCGAGCGACCCTCCAACTTGAGCTACCCTTTCGCACTAAAGCGGAATCTAGTTGGTACAACTCTTTTTCAGTATCCACAGCATCTCGGGCTGCAATACGAAGCCGAGCTTTTGATAGAGGCTTAGCGCCCGCTGGTTTGACGACTGGGTGTTGACACTCACCGCCTGTGCTCGCCACCTTCTCGCCCAATTCAAGCCCCTTCGGACTAGCTCACTACCGATACCGTTACCCCATACATCGGGGTCCACCGCAAGCCTCTGTAGGTAGGCTGCGTGCGACCCGAGACCAAAGAGCGAAAAGCCGACGAGGGTATCTTCTGGGCCCCTCGTATCTATCGCTAGCTTCAGGCTGGCTCTGGGGGTCGACGTCCTGGCGTCCTCCATCATCAGTGGATCCTGTTGCCAAAATGGCTCAAAGCAACGGTGATCTATCTTCTCAAGATCGGAGTAAGAGTACCCTTTTGCCCTAGTGATTGAGACCCAAGGAGGCAAGAAAGAAGGCTTGAGAGGTGTTTTAATATCTCGATGCAGGACATAGAGGGTGTCGGCGGGCTCAAAACCTAGTTCGATCATCACCTTTGCGAATCTTTCATTTTCGGCCTGCCACAGTATCGACGAGAATCCCAGCTCCACTGCGGACTCGCAGAGTTGGTTGATTACAAAGCCGGGAATCGTCTGTGTCGGAGTCGGCGGCACGACCAAAGCCGCCCCCTTGAGCCCATACCACGGGGTCAGCTTGAAGCGCCGCCCAGCGGCTTTTATATAAGAACTAACGGCTATGTCTGGTACCCGATCTGTAGCTATAGGTCAATTGTAGTCCCAGCTATCAATCCAATTCAGTGCTCAAAGGATACTTGGGTGTAGGATTTTGTTGTGGCAGTACTGTTTGGAACCGATCCTCTATTTATTGAACACGATCCCGGGACGCACCATCCCGAGAGGCCCGAGCGATTAGACGCAGTGCTAAAAGGGATCGAGCTCATCCAGGATAAGGTCGAAGTAGTTCGCTTCAATCCCGAGCCAGCGTCGGGGGTCCAGATGGCAAGGGTTCACGGAGGGGACTACCTAACGACCCTCAGGCGCTTCTGCCTAATGGGCGGTGGGGAGTTGGACCCCGACACTCAGGTCTCCATTCACAGCTGGGATGCGGCGATACTGGCCGCTGGCGCAGGGATAGACGCAGCGAAAAGACTCAAGAAAGGGCAGGCCGACTCGGCTTTTGTCGCAGTTCGACCACCAGGTCATCACGCAGTCTCCGATTCGGCTATGGGTTTTTGCCTGATAAACAACGTCGCCGTTTTGGCGGCGGAGCTAGTTTCGTGGGGAGAGAAGGTCCTGATATTTGACTTCGACGCCCACCACGGCAACGGCACCCAGGACGCCTTCTATGCGAACCCGTCGGTACTCTACGTCTCCACTCATCAATACCCACTTTTCCCCGGTAGTGGTCGGGTGCAGGAGATAGGGGTCGGCGAAGGAAGGGGAACTACCGTGAACCTTCCCTTGCCGGAGGGAACCACCGGCCCCACCATGCGTTACGCACTCGAGAGAATTGCCTGGCCGATAATTGAGTCCTTCGGCCCCACCTGGCTTCTCCTGTCGGCTGGGTTCGATGCGCACTATAAGGATCCATTGACCGAGATGGGACTTAGTTCGGGCGACTTTTACGACTTGACCACCTGGGCGACATCCCTCGTGCCTAAGGGCAGGACGGTCGCCCTGTTGGAGGGGGGCTACGACTTGGAGGCCTTAAGGGACTCGACCGCCGCACTGATTTCAGCGCTTGGGGGCGAGTCATTCTATCCAGAAGCCCCGGGCAGGGTGAGACCAGACCGAGATCTGATTGACGCCATGGCCCAGTTGAGGACCAGGGCACTGGATTAACCATCGGATCAGCCATCCTGGGAGCCAAGTCGCAAAAGGAGACGGTCTAACTCCGACCCTTTTCACCACCAGATAAAGGCGCACTTGTCCACTTTGCCACTTAGCCAGACCTGGAACTTGCTTCAGAGTTGTAAGTTGGCAGTAGCTATTTCATGCGCCGATCGGAAGCGGACTCACCATGCCGTGTCGGTCCGGGCCGTCTGGGACTGGTCAATTTCGGGTAGCCTGCTTGGGTGATGTTGCAAGGCTTTGGCCCAGAACTCAAATTCATAAACGAGCTAACCGACCGCTTCGCCAAACGCAATAAGAGGCTGTATATGGTCGGTGGGGCCGTGAGGGACTATTTGTTGTCGCAGACCAACAGAGACCAACCAGAGCAAATTTTCACTCCCGATGACCTCGACCTGACCACCGATGCCCTCCCTGACGAGGTCGAAGAGATACTCAAAGGATGGTCGGACGCCAAGTGGTCGGTGGGTAAGCGCTTTGGGACGATTGGCGCAGAGAAGGCCGGTTTTAAGTTCGAGATAACCACCCATCGGGCGGAGTCATATACCAACGATTCGAGAAAGCCGGTCGTCAAGTATTCCGATTCGATAGAGGAGGACCTTTCGAGGCGGGACTTCACGATCAACTCCATGGCATTTGAACTCATCCCGTCTGGTTCTCCGGTGCTGATCGATCCTTTCGGTGGTTTGAGCGACCTAATGGCCGGGGTGCTGAAGACCCCCCTTTCTCCAACTGAGTCCTTTTCTGACGACCCACTTCGGATGTTACGAGCAGCTAGGTTTGTCGCTCGATTTAATCTCAAGCCCGATGGCGCACTGGTCACCGCAATGGGGAAACTTAAAAGCAGGCTCGAAATTGTCTCGAAAGAGCGGATTCGCGATGAATTCGATAAGTTGATCGTCCTGCCCGAAGTTAGCTCCGGCCTTTGGCTCCTCGTGGAGACGGGCGTGATCGACGAATTTATCCCCGAGATACCCGCTTTGAAGCTGGAACAGGATCCGATCCATCGACATAAAGACGTCCTCTCGCACACTATTGCCGTTACTGAAAAGACTTCACCGGACAAGATCCTCCGTCTAGCCGCCCTTTTTCACGATATCGGCAAGCCTGCGACCCGAGAGATCGGACCGGAAGGGGTGAGCTTCTACTTCCACGACGTAGTCGGGTCACGCATGACAAAGGCACGGATGAAGGAACTCAAGTACCCAGCCGAAGAGATCGAAAAGGTGTCGAGGCTGGTCTACCTGCATCTGAGATTCCACGGTTTTGAGACCGGGTGGACCGATAGGGCGGTGAGGCGCTACGTTCGAGACGCCGGTGAACTCCTAGACAGGCTCAACGAACTCACCCTCTGCGACTCGACCACTAGGAACGAGAATAAAGCCCGTAGGTTGAGGGAGAAGATGAACGAACTCGTGCTGCGTATAGCCGCCCTCAAAGAGAAAGAGGAACTCGACGCAATCAGGCCCGACCTCGACGGGATTGAGGTGATGGAAATACTCGGCCTGCGGCCAGGCAGAGAGGTCGGTGAAGCCCTCGACTTTCTTATGGAGCTCCGTATGGATGAGGGACCATTAGGTAAGGACGAAGCCTCTCGACGACTGTTGGCATGGTTTAGTTCAAAGGGAAACTAGACCCAGCGTCCGCAACGGACCCCTTAGTTTGGCAACCAGCATTGGTATCATATGACCATCGAAGTGCTCTTTTCAGGGTGCAAATTGTGACAGACCACCTTGGATGACGTGCTGTCGGGGTAGCTGGTCTGAGAAGCTAAGCAAGTCAAGGACTACTTGACTGACCTGAACTCAATACTTTTGTATTAGCGGGCTAGATTTAGTGGGAGGGATATTTCCAGCCCTTTTTAGCCGGGGAGTTTCTTTGCAACAGGTGAGGGAAGCCGCAACTGTCATGCTTTTGCGACAGGGTGCCAACGGTATCGAAGTACTGATGATGCGGCGTAATCTAAATCTCGAATTTGTTGGTGGTGCCTACGTGTTTCCCGGCGGCAAGGTGGACAAGGCCGACCGTGACCCCGAAGTGCTAAAGAGGTCACTTAATTTAGGAGACCTCGAATGTTCGCAGATGCTGGGAGTTTCGAGTGGGGGCGCTGGCTATTTTGTCGCCGCAATCAGGGAGTGCTTTGAGGAAGCTGGGATCTTCATCGGAACCAGATCCGGCGGAACCGCTCCAACCGAAGCGGAACTTTCCCAGGCTAGGGAGGATCTCCTCGCCAAGAGGAGCGACTTTGTCGGCGTTTTAAAGAAGGAAGATCTCTACCTGGATCTCTCCCAACTTGTTTACCTGGCCCACTGGATAACCCCGGAGAGCCAGCCAAAGAGGTATGACACACGCTTCTTCGTTGCGAGGGCCCCATCGGGCCAGCTAGGAACACACGACGACTCTGAAACCGTTTCCCACGTTTGGATAGATCCCAATGAGGCCCTGTCCAAAGCCAAAGTTGAAGGCTTTTCGATAGTCCTTCCGACGAGACAGAACTTGAAGGCTATATCAAGCTATGAAACCGTAGATGAGGCCCTGCTAGGGGCTTTACGAAGCAAAAAGAGCGTCGTGGTGCCTAAATTGGTCAGGGGGCCAGCGGGGCTGGAGCTAATTCTGCCCTGGGAGGTTGGCTATGACGAGGCGGAAATTGCCGAGTTAGAGCCGGGAGAATCCATGGAGAATCCGTAATAAAAAGAAGATACTCTGCTCCGACCTCGTTAGGTTAAAAGGCGAGGTGTCCCCCGGCGGTTTAGAAGACTTTCCGGAGTTTAAAGAAGGGTGCCGATTGCTTGGACTACCAACTGATTATGTCGAACATCGATAATCGGCTTCTAAAGTTTCGCGGGCGTGGGTATATCCTCGGCTTCGCCGATGGAAAGGTCTTCACCTTCGGAGAACTAGAGCACCTCGGGGACTGCTCGAAGGCGGATCTCTCCTCGCCTATTACTGCGGTAGCGGCGAGGGCCGACGGGCGTGGGTATATCCTCGCCTGTGCCGATGGAAAGGTCTTCACCTTCGGAGAACTAGAGCACCTCGGGGATGCCCAAGGTGTACTGGAAGCCCCCGTTGTGGGGGTGAGTCTATCTCCAGAGGGGGACGGATACTGGATCTGTGGTGCCGACGGAGGAATTGGCGCATACGGCGAGGTGGGATTCTTCGGGTCACTGTCGGGAATTAACCTAGCCGCACCGATCATCGGTATTTCTCCATCGGTTTCGAGGCATGGCTACCTGCTCGTCGCCCGGGACGGCGGGGTATTCACCTTCGGCGACGCCCGTTTTTTTGGATCGCTGGTACATCGGTCAAAGTGCTCGAGCTTCACTGGCGTACTTGGGGCGAAGGACGGATCTGGCTATTGGATCTCCAGTGATGATGGGGGGGTATATGCCATGGGCAATACCTGTTTTTTGGGATCCGCGGTTCGGGCAGGATACCGAGCAAAGTGTATAGGCATCGCCTAGTTGGCCGACCACCGTCCCAAGTGAGCACCGTCCGAAGTGAGCACCGTCCGAAGTGACCGATAGCGGAATGATCCCAGGCAAAGAGGTATTAGCTCGAAAATATACCCGGCAACTTCCAGACCAAATCGGCGTCTTGCGGTCACTAACGGACAACGGTGGCCCTACCCATGCCCGACCAGATGGTGACTCCCAAGTCAACAGATCGGGCAGATCATCGGGCAGATCATCGGGCAGATAGAGAGGAGTTGGTCGGTAACCTTAGCAGACCCCCTCTTTTGATAATCGAGCCATTTCCTCCTCTGTCAGACCGAGTTCGCCCTGAAGCACCTCGACATTATGGGAACCCAGCGTAGGACCAGCCCAGCGGATCGACCCTGGCGTCTCAGAGAGCCTTACGGATACGTTTTGCATGGTTAGGGTTCCAAGCTCCTGGTCCTCTACTTCAACCACCGTCGAACGGGACCGCATATGAGGATCGTTGACCACGTCTGAGACGTCGAAGATCGGTCCGACCGCTGCTCCAGACGAACCCAGTGTCTCCATTATTTCGGCTCGAGTTAGCAGAGAGAGCTTTTCAGCTATCAGCCGGTAGATCGGA
>JAKCBW010000064.1 GCA_021842145.1 Actinomycetes bacterium | reverse complement strand
ATAGCGATGTGGAGTTTTGGGATCTTCACCAGTCCCAACGGTGAATTGGCGGGGCTTTTATAATTCAGCCCATGGGTTTCGCAGTAATTAGGGTGCGCGATAAATGTGTCTAAGTATCTGCTCGAAGTGATATGAAGCTTATAACCATCCGTAGGCGGTTAACTTGAAAGTAAGTGTTGACGAGGCTGGATTTACGGGACCGATCGGTCTGCTACTCGAATTAGTGTCAGCTCAGCGCATCGATCTCTGGCAGGTCTCGATCTCAAAGCTCGTCGATGACTACCTAAGTCGGATAGAAGAGATAATCGCCTTTGATCTCGAGGGTGCCTCGGAGTTCCTGAGCGTAGCGGCGACGCTTGTGGCAATGAAATCCAGGCGCCTACTTCCGCCCAAGGAAGTCGAGGACGAGGCGGACGAAGAGTTCACCAGGGAACGAGAGCTTTTGCTAATCAAAATGCTCGAGCTGAAGATCTACAAGGATGCATCCGGTTCCATCTTGGACCAACTTGTGCTCGCATCTAAGGGTGTTCCAAGAAGGGGTAGCTTTCCAAAAGAGCTGTTACTAAATCTGTCTGACCCGCTGTCGGAGGTGAAGGCTAGCGATCTTTTTGAAAAAATGAAGGCGATAATGCTTGCCCAGCCTCGAAGTATCGTAGATGATTCCCATCTTTTTCAAAGACGGATCGATTCCGAAATGCTGCGGAAGAGGACAATTTCGGAACTCGAACAGAAAAAGCAGATGGGCTTTTCAGAGCTTGTTGGCTGGAGCGATTCGCGCCTCGAAGTTGTAGCAACATTTCTCCTACTCTTGGAGGGGTATCGGTTGGGAATAATCGAGCTCAATCAACCCGAGTTGCTGGGTGACCTTTGGGTAGTTTGGCTCGGGTGGATTTCCGACCGGGCAAAACAGGAGATGAACTCCCTCCTTGATGCGTTGAGCTGATGACCAGCGATCTAGCCTGACAGTGAGGTGTATGGAACAGAACCTAGGAAGCGACGAGATAGTTGATGTGGAAGATGGATCGCAAGATGTTGCCGCTATGTCAGCTTCTAAATCGGAGCCAGTTGTTCTAGAGATTGACAAAGAGTCCGCAACGGCCATTCAAAAGGCGATAGAAGCGATACTGCTCGTATCGTCAGACCCGGTGTCTTCGAAATCGATTGCATCGGTGCTGATGGTGTCTGAAACTGACGTGATCGCAGAGATGGGCAAAATTGCGCGCTTTTACCTTAGTACTGGACGCGGATTTGAGCTTGCAAAAATAGCCGGGGGGTACCAGCTTCGCACCTCTGGTGAATTGGCGCCGATATTAGAGCGGTACTTGAATGAGCAACTTGCTCCTCGGCTATCGGGGGCTGCACTTGAGGTGCTAGCGATAGTTGCTTATAAGCAGCCGGTTTCAAGAGCACAGGTATCAGCAATTCGTGGCGTAAATTCTGACGGAGTGATGAAAATGCTCCAAGCCCGTGGGTATTTGAGAATTATTGGAAGGGATCGAGGTCCTGGCCAGGCGATACTCTACGGAACAACGCAACTATTTCTTGAAAGGCTCGGTGTCGATTCGCTAGCCGATCTCCCACCACTTTCAGATTTTGTTCCATCGGCAGAAGTTCTCGAAGCAATAGAGGCGAGCCTTAAAGAAGATGGTTGATATCGAGCATTCCGCGGTCGACTCAAATAGAGAGAGGGTTCAGAAGGTGCTGGCGCGCCTTGGATATGGGTCACGTCGCAGCTGCGAGGAGATGCTTCTGGCCGGTCGAGTAGAAGTAAACGGTTCCCTTGCGGTCTTAGGAGATCGGATGGACCCGGAAACCGATACCTTGTCAATCGACGGGATCCAGGTATCTACACAAACGGGCCTGGTCTATTACCTCCTAAATAAACCGAGTGGAGTAGTGGTAACCTCCAACGATCCACAAGGGCGGAAGTCGGTATTGGAGTTTGTTCCAAAAGAACCCCGAGTCTTTTCCGTTGGACGTCTTGATCTCTTGACCGAAGGTCTCCTGATACTGACCAACGATGGTGAGTTCGCTCATACACTGACCCACCCCTCCATGGGCGTAGAGAAGGAGTATCTCGTACACCTCGATGGCGTACTCAAAAGGAGCGAATTAGCCGCATTACGGCGAGGGGTAGACCTTGATGACGGTCCAACTTATCCGGCGAAAGTCAGGTTACTTTCCCCCTCTTTGGTAAAAATTACCATTCACGAGGGGCGTAATCGGCAGGTTCGGCGGATGATGGACGCGGTGGGTCACCGGGTGATCCGGCTCGTCCGAACGCGGATTGGACCAATAACCGATGATCGTCTAGCACCAGGTGAATATAGAAGTCTCTTCCAGGCGGAATTGATTGCGGTTCGTGACTCTACCAAGCTGGAGGCGGCTGTTTCGCGCGCTAAGCGTCGAGCGCGAAAGGAATAGTTGCAAACTAAACAAAGTTGTACTCTTTGAAGTCATTGATTCCCAACGGGTCGATGCTAAAAGAGCGAGGTAAAATGCCAGCTATTTATACCGACACCTTGACGCTACCTAGGTTGCCTCGGGCGACCGCAGATACGATTGAGTTTAAAAAAGTCAAGGGAATCTTCGACTCGGTTTCAACCCTTGAAGGTGAAGGGTTTCCAGTTCGAAGGCCATTTCCGACTCGATGGTTGAACTTTGCCGATCCATTTTTGCTCTTAGACCAGATGGGTGCGGTCGACTATGCCCCCGGCGAAGCCAAAGGTACTCCGTGGCACCCACACCGGGGTTTTGAGACGGTTACTTACATAATGGATGGAGTGATGGACCATAGTGACTCACACGGCGGTGGGGGAACTATAACCAACGGTGATACGCAGTGGATGACTGCCGGTTCGGGAATATTGCATATTGAGGCGCCCCCTGAGTGGCTCGTGGTCAAAGGAGGGCTTTTCCACGGCGTACAGCTATGGGTAAACCTGCCAGCTTCTCAAAAGTTCGCCGCCCCCAAGTACCAAGATATTCGATCCAACCAGCTCGCTCTCATCTCTTCCGATGACGGGGGGTCACTGATTCGGGTTATTGCCGGCTCTATCAGCGGCTTTGAGGGGCCGGGCATGACCCAAACCCCTATCATCTATGCCCACGCCACTATTTCTCCAGGGGCGAGACTCGAATTGGACTGGCCAGCGGGCCATAGCGCTATGGTTTATTCCCTACTGGGATCCGGGACATCAGGCAAGGAGCGCGCAAGAACCAAGGAGGGGCAGCTGGCGCTTTTTGGTTCTGGTAAGGCGATAAGTATCGAAGCGGATCTGAGCCAACCGAGCTATTCACCCTACGGTTGGGAGGTGTTGATACTGGGCGGAGTACCTATTAATGAGCCTGTCGCTCGTTATGGACCCTTTGTAATGAATACTCAGGATGAGATCAAGGCCGCATTTGAGGACTTCCAGGCGGGTAAAATGGGGTCTATTCCGGTTGAGAGGATTCCGCACCGTAGTGAGGCGGATACGCCGCTCGAAGACTGAGTGAAATTGACTTCAGGTTAACAGACCAGAAGGTGGTGACTCTGCCGCTAGATTCTCACCCATGGCGCTAAGGGCATTACGCGGTGCAACCACCGTAGAACGTGACACAATCGAGCAGGTGACGGCTCGAACTAAAGAACTCATCAGCGAGATGTTGGAGCGTAATTCGGTCGACAAAGAGCACCTAGTCTCGATACTTTTTACGGCCACCGATGATATCCATTCGATGTTTCCAGCGGCTGCGGCGAGAGAACTCGGCTTAGGTGATGTTCCACTCATTTGTGCGAGAGAGCTGGATATAGTCGGTGGTACGAAGCTATGTGTTAGGCTGATGATGCACCTCGAAACCGATATCGCTAGATCCTCGCTCCGACATGTGTATCAGTATGGAGCCAGGGGGCTGCGAGACGATCTTCCTGGATAGCAGGATGGTGAACTACATTTTGGGGCTGTGGTGCGGCGCGCCATATTTAGGTAGGTTGATTTGAATCTTTCTTGGAAGTTGGCGGGACCTTCGCGCTTGGCAGGCGAGGTTCGGCCGCCCGGCGATAAGTCGATTTCGCACCGCTGTGCGCTTTTGTCCTTATTGGCAAATGGCCGCTCAGAAATTTTTAGTATTTCAAAGGGTGGTGACGTCAACTCGACTTTGGGGATTGTCGAGGCCCTTGGTGCGGTGGTCAGTGAAAAAGACGGTCGAATCGTTATAGAGTCCAGGGGCATTCAAGAGCCCCGAAAGATACTAGATGTGGGAAATTCTGGAACTCTGCTAAGACTGGCTACTGGAATGCTTGCAGGGTACGGGGGGCATTTCGTCCTGAGTGGCGATGAATCGGTCAACTCTCGCCCCATGGACAGGGTGATCGAACCGCTGACTGCAATGGGGGCTAAAATAACGGGCCGCTCTGGGAACAGGATGGCGCCAATTGCGGTCTTGGGCTCGGAGCTAAAGGGTCACGAGTTCAGTGGGCTTCCAGCGTCGGCTCAAGTAAAGTCCGCCATTCTCCTTGCCGGGTTAAGGGCGGACTCGCCGACTTCTGTTATCGAAGTAGTTTCTACCCGCCCGCATACCGAGGAGATGCTCCAAGAGATCGGCGTAGACGTCGAAATCGTAGATCTTGGTGGCTCTACCCGGATAACCGTAAATCCTAACTCGTCCCTCAAGGCGAAGTCCTGGAGGGTCCCAGCAGATCCATCACAGGCGGCATTCTTTGTAGTGGGTGCCCTGATCACCCCGCAGTCTGAGGTGCTTGTAAAGGACGTCCTGGTCCACAAGACGCGGACTGGCTTTCTCGAGGTCCTCAAACGTATGGGTGCCGAAGTCGAATTACGAATGAAATCTGATTCGGTGGCCGATATCTATGCTTCGTCATCGAACCTGAAGGCCACCGACATCGGGGGAGATGAAATTCCTTCGGTAATCGACGAATTGCCGATTCTAGCGATTGCCGCAGCGCGGGCCGAGGGAACCTCACGAATCACCGGAGCTGAAGAACTCAGGATCAAGGAGTCAGATCGAATTTTGACCTCTGTGGGTATGCTTCGGGCTTTCGGGGTTGATGTTGAAGAGCTGCAGGATGGGATGGTAATAATCGGTAATGATGGATCATTTCGACCTTCGGTCATCGAGACCAAGTTCGATCATCGAATTGCCATGTCTGCGGCTATTGGCTCCCTGGTTGCCGATGGTCAGGTGGAGATTAGGGATGCCTCGAGCGTGGACACCTCATATCCCGGATTTTTGGCGGTCCTTCTTGACCTAGTGGGCTAGCTCAAATGGGCATTTCCCAGATCGGAAACCAACGAGACACGTCGTTCTCAACCGGCAAGTCCATCCCCACTACCGACTTCAATGAAAGTTCCCTTTCATTGTCTCGGCGATTTGAACCTGTCGGAACGAACGGATAGAAAGTACCTTGCTTGTAAAGGTATATCCAATAGACCTTCTGGTTGGATAAGGCGTCCTGAAATGGGAAGACGCTACAGAGTAACTGAGGTGAGAAGCCGTGGTCCTCTAGAGTCCTGTTGACCAAGTGAACTTGGGTGACTAGATTTTCAAGTTCCTGCCCCGAAATCACCACCCAGCTGTAGCCGAAGGAGTCATTAACCTGGCTTATTTCAGGTTTTCCGCCGGAGTCATCCGGGGCAGCGGTCGCCTTGAGTACTTCGGTAAATTCCGCAGATGTATTCGCAAAAGCCGATCCGGAGGCGGGCTTGAAGCAAACCGCTGCGGTGTTGAGCGACTTGAGATTCGCAGACACTGATAGTGTGATAGCGGCCGACGGTAGGGCAAAGAGCTGGTCAAGATTAGCCTTTACCGGCTTTGTTTTACCCATTAGTACGTCTAGAAACTTAGCCATTTCTATCCCTTCTAGATATGTGCCGCACCCAAAAGCAGTATTTGGGGTAGGACAGATTTGTGTGCGACGAACCTATGGACGGTCATTAGTAGGTTTTATGTAGGTGGGCTTCGAGCCTAATGAACTTTTTGATAGGTTATTCCGCCGTACCCAGCTGCCGCTCTAATTCATCCAGCTGAGCGAGTCTCTTCTCAAGGGATGGGTGGGTCGAGAATATCGACCCGATACTGATCTGATTTGGCTTGATCGCCGGAGTGAAGTAAAAGGCATTAAACGCTGAAGCCGATCGAATATCTTTGGTGGGAATCCTTCCCATCTCGCCGGTTATTTTGATCAGCGCACTTTTGAGAAGCGCCGGCCTGCCGATTAAAATTGCCCCTGACCTGTCAGCAGCGAGCTCTCTATAGCGAGAAAGTGCCCTTATCAGCACGAAGGATATTGCATACACTACAGCTGAGACCACCATAATGCCGATTTCGATCATCGCAGTGTTCTGATTGTTGCCTTCTCGATCGCCACCCGTGAACCAGGTCGCATAGAAGGCGAGTCGGGTCAAAAGTCCGGCAACCATACCTAAAAAGCTTGCAATGGTCATTACCGCTACGTCTCGGTGAGCGACGTGCGAGAGTTCGTGGGCCAGTACCGCTTCAACCTCAGGTTTTTCCAGTCGACGCATCAAACCAGCTGTGACGCAAACCACAGCATTTTTTGGATTTCGACCGGTTGCAAAGGCATTTGGTATGTCAGTGTTAGCGATAGCCACCTTTGGCATCGGCATATCGGCCAAAGTGCAAAGCCTCTGGATTACTTGATATAGCTCGGGTGCCTCGGCTTCGGTGACTAGCCGTCCTCCCATCCCAAAGAGTGCGATCTTGTCCGAGAAGAAGTACTGTACAAATAGGATGGCCGCCGCAATGACGAGGACAAGTCCGGTTGCAATGCCGATAGAAAGGAGGATTGCAACGAAGATTACGTACAGCAAGCCCAAAAGAAAAATGGTCAGTCCCATGCGAGCCTGTAGTCCGGTATCTCTTTGGAATCTAGTCTTGGCCACCAGTCAATGATCCTCTCACTTGGTAAGTTTTGGCGTTTTTTCTCCTTGGAGGTTGCTGAGACCATGCGACCGGGCCCTAGCCAGCTCACCCATCTACCGATCAAACAGAAATCAAGCGACCAAGGAGATTCACACCTTCAAGCTATGGTAGTGCAAATTGAATGGCTTGGAGATTGCTGGGCCTGCATCATCTTTTAGAAAGTCGATCCTAGTCAACACCTTGGCCCCGTCGCCGAAAGGAAAGCCCAGTTGCAACAGGTATCTTCGCTCAGGGATCACCGGAAACGGTGTCCAGGGTGCGTGGGTCAAAGACAAAGGCACCGCTCACGGCTGGACTCCAAGCGGACCACGAAGGCGTAAGCCCCAGGTGGAAGCTGGCAACTCTTTCGATGCCACCGACTCGCTGAGTTCCGAGCACACGGTGTGCTCCGGGAGACTCAGCGGCTGGTGCGCGGAGACAAAAGGATGCCTTGAAATGGCTAGGTTTTCTGGAGCGGCAAATAGATGGTTTGATCTGCTGGGATTAGGAAGTTTGCGAGATAGCCTAATGATGCTCTAAATTGTGTCCGAATGGTATCCGGTTTGTATTTCATTTTTGATATTTGAGCCGATGCAGAAGTCGGTAGCTAAGTTGTCGGCGCGTAGAAGTCATTGCCCATGGGAGCCATTGTGGATTTGGTAATAGCGATAGATGGTTCAGCCGGTTCAGGCAAGTCGACTTTGGCGAGGACCCTGGCAAAAAGACTCGGCTGGCCATGGCTATCGACTGGCGTGATGTACAGGGCGGCGACCTTAGCTGTGCTTAGGGCCGGAATAGATCCAAGCGATACTGAAGAGGCGGTAAGGGTGGTCAAAACCATCAGGATCGCTGCCAATGGAGATCGAGTTTTTTTGGACGATCAGGACGTATCTGAAGAGGTCTTTTCCTCTGCTGTGTCCGAGAGCGTCTCTTTAGTTTCAAAAATTGCGGAGGTCCGGAAGGAACTGGTTGCGTTGCAGCGCTCCTGGCTCGTGGTCCAATCCAAGGGCGTAGTGGAGGGCAGGGATATAGGTACGGTGGTCTTTCCAACCGCCGTTTTGAAGATTTACTTAGACGCCGATCTGGACGTTAGGGGATTACGTCGACCAACGGAAGGTGCAAGCTCCTTAGCAAGGCGCGATCTCGTAGATTCATCTAGATCAGCGTCTCCGTTGGAAAAGGCAGCCGACGCCATTGAGATGGACTCCGGAGTTAGTTCGCCGGATGAATTGTCCGATCAGATAGTTAAGTTTCTTCATGAGCGCCTCCCAGCCTCTATGATTGCTGGTCAGGATCGAGTAGGAAGCTGAGATTTTTGCTAGCCATTTGTGTTGGTGGGATGTCTCGGAACGCGCGGGTGCGGGGGCCAAATTGACACAAAAGCAGGGTGCTTCTGGTTTTTTGCCGGATAGTGACTGGCAGCACAGGGCCTATCGTGTGGTACGTTTTCTTGTCGAAATGGTGAGCCGCGGAATCTTTGGTCTAAAGTTGGAGCTAGAGGGCGAACTTCCTCCTGGGTCGTTCGTTCTTGCGCCGATTCACAGATCAAACATCGACACGTTACTGGTTTCATGTTTGACGAAACGTAGGCTCTGCTACATCGGCAAAGAAACCGTATTCAAGGTACCGATAATTGGAAAGTTTCTCGTGGCTCTTGGTGGTATTCCACTGAACCGGGACGCCGCAGATCGGGATGCTTTAAAGAAGTCAGTTGAAGTACTGGCCACCGGGGAGCCGTTGGTTGTTTTCCCAGAAGGACAAAGACGCTTTGGAGACAAGGTTAACGACCTGCACGAAGGGGCCGCATACCTAGCAATAAGGGCAAACGTGCCTATCATACCGGTCGGAATAGCCGGGACCGAAAAGATTTGGCCAAAAGGGCGAAAGTACCCTCTGCCCGGAAAGAGTTATCTAATTGCGGGACCGGCACTCTATCCTGAGCAGCGAAAGGGCACCGACGAAGTTGAAGCGAAGAGGACGAAAACCGTTTCAAGGCGTGCGGTAGCTGAGTTGAATTCCAAGCTCGAGTCGGAACTACAAAGGCTCTACGACGAAGCCAATCTTAAGTTACAGAACTAAAGGTGTTTGAGACACAATTCTAACCCGAAGTTACTGGCCTGTGGATAAGGCGATTTATCCTGAATCCACCGAAGGACTCCATCGGAACCGTCTCTGGGCTTCAAGTCCGTGGTATCCAATCGGTTGAGCGGAGAAATTTCCCGTTCGAACCAATTCT
>JAKCBW010000063.1 GCA_021842145.1 Actinomycetes bacterium | reverse complement strand
GACGATGAGGTGTTCCGGAATTTCCTTGGGGGGGTATGCCTGCCGGGTGATCAGGATCCTATCCCCGTCTACCTCCGCCCAGTCGGGTATCCTCGGCCTTGATCCCGTGGAAAGCAACACGCAGTCGGCTTCGAGTTGAACCGTCGTACCGTCGTCACACTCTGCTACTACCGTGTGCTCATCTAGAAATCTACCGACTCCCCTAATTACCGTCACACCTTGTGATGCGAGGAGCTCCGTTGTGGAGTGGGCCAACCTAATCGTAATCGACTCGATGCGCTCGCGTATTTCGTCGAGATCGGGCTTCAGGCCCTCACTCAAAAGCCCCATCCCCCTCGACCTCTTGTTCTCGGTCATAACTGCCCCGGTGGCGATCATCGCCTTTGAGGGGACACAGTCCCATAGATTTGCCGCCCCACCCAACACGTCCTTTTCGATGAGGGTGACATGGGCACCGAGCTTGGCCGCCTGGGTGGCGGCTTGTATTCCTGCGGGTCCTCCGCCTATAATTACGAATCTCACGCTGACAGGCTACCGTGTCGGTTGGTAGGTGCCGAATACTTTACGCAAGGTATCAGCTACTTCGCCTAGGGTCGCCCTCTCGGCCAACGCCTTTTTCATCGGATACATAAGATTGCCTCCGTCGGTGGCTACCCTTTCGAGTTCCGCCAATGCAACCGTCACCGGCTCTTGGGACCTTTCCGCCTTCAGTTGAGCAACCCTCTTTGCCTGGAGGAGCTGCTGGGCTGGGTCAATTGGAAACACCTCTTGGTCGCCGGGATTGGGATCCAAGAAGTCATTTACCCCAACGACGATCTTCCTTTTTGAATCGATGTTCTTGGTGTACTCGTAGGCCGCCTGCTCGATCTCGTCCTGCATGTAACCGGCCTCGATCGCCGAAACCGCCCCGCCGATCTTGTCGATTTGGTCAAGGTAGTCCCACGCCGCCGCCTCGACCTCGTTGGTCAGCGACTCTACGAAGTATGATCCCCCTAATGGGTCAACGGTATCGACTACCCCAGACTCATAAGCGATGACCTGCTGAGTACGTAGGGCGAGCTTGGCCGCCTTTTCCGTCGGGAGTCCCAGCGCCTCATCAAAGCCATTGGTGTGGAGGCTCTGGGTTCCACCAAGCACTGCGGCGAGGGCCTGGATCGCAACCCGAATCAAGTTCACCTCAGGCTGCTGGGCCGCAAGGGTGGATCCCCCGGTCTGGGTATGGAAACGAAGAAGCATCGACTTTGGATCCTTTGCGCCAAAACGCTCCTTCATTATCTTGGACCACATCCTCCTCGCCGCCCGGTACTTGGCTACCTCCTCAAAGAGGTTGTTGTGGGCGTTGAAGAAGAAGCTAAGCCTGGGCGCAAAGTCGTCGACGGTCAGTCCGGCTTCGATTGCAGCCTCGACGTAGGCGATTCCATTAGCGATGGTGAATGCGATCTCCTGCACCGCCGTCGAGCCGGCCTCCCTGATGTGATAGCCGGAAATAGAGATCGTATTCCATGACGGGAGGTTCTCTTTGCAGTAGGAAAATACGTCGGTTATGATCCGCATCGATGGACGCGGTGGGTAGATATAGGTACCCCTCGCCACGTACTCCTTCAGTATGTCGTTTTGGATCGTCCCACCGAGCTTCTTTGGATCAGTTCCAGAGTCCTCGGCAACCAGCTGATATAAAAGGAGCATCGTCGAAGCTGTCGAATTGATAGTCATCGAGGTGGTCACCTGGTCCAAGGGGAGTCCATTTAGCAATAGCCTCATGTCCTCGATCGATGAGATAGCAACCCCAACCTTGCCGACCTCTCCTTCGGATCTCGGATGATCCGAGTCGTATCCCATTTGAGTGGGGAGATCGAAGGCGCAGCTCAAGCCGGTCTGCCCCGCTGACAGCAGGAACTTAAACCGCTCGTTGGTAGCCTCAGCGGTCCCAAACCCGGCGTATTGGCGCATCGTCCACGGCCTACCGCGGTACATATCGGGATAGATTCCCCTCGTATAGGGGTAGTTTCCGGGACTGGCGAGCATTTTATCGGGGTCAAAGTCCCCCAAATCGCCAGACTCATAAAAAGGGCGTATCTCGATGCCCGAATCGGTGGTTCTCTGCCTGTCTTGCATACGCCCACAATACATTATCGATTGGATAAATCCCAGCTAGACCGACGGAGGTTAAAGCGGACCCCACTACTAAGTTTCAGACCGAGTTCGCTTCAATTGAAAGCCAAAGCCAACGCACGACCGAGTTCTAATCCAGGGTCTAGCTCAGGGCCTAACTCAGGGCCTAACTTGACACCCAAATCGTCGCTAAGCGCGCCCACCAGGCCTACCTTGAATTGGCGGCAATAGCCTTGAAGCTAAACGCTAACCGGCGGCTGCAAAGCGTGTGGCATACAGAGATCGTCGTACTCGGCTATAACGATCTCGTTCGGGTCGATACTGCAGGTGGGGCAGTTCGGATCTCGGCGCATCTTGAAGGTCCTGAAGGTCTCCTCCAGGGAATCGTAGGACAATAGCCTGCCGATCAAGGGGTCTCCGAGTCCTAAGAGCAACTTGATCGCCTCCATGGCCTGTATCGATCCGACAATCCCCGGCAAAACCCCCAACACACCCGCTTCGGCGCAGCTAGGTGCGAGTTCGGCAGGCGGGGGTTCGGGGACAAAGCACCTGTAGCACGGACCGTCGTGCGGCGAAAATACCGTGACCTGTCCCTCGAAGCGAAATATCGAACCATGGACCACCGGGATTCCTTTTTTAAGGCTCGCATCGTTGAGTAGGTATCTAGTTGGAAAGTTGTCGGTGCCGTCGACGATGACGTCGTAGCCGTCGATGATATCCAAGACGTTGTCGGCGCCGAGCCTTAGGTCATAGGTAACCACTGTGACGTCAGGGTTGAGCAGGTTGATCGTCTTCTTAGCCGAGTCGACCTTTCTCTCCCCAATTCGGTCGAGGTTGTGCATGATCTGTCGCTGGAGGTTAGACGCGTCTACTACGTCCATGTCTATAACACCAATGGTTCCCACCCCGGCAGCCGCGAGATATAAGGCGGCGGGAGACCCCAAACCTCCAGCCCCGAGGAGGAGTATCCTGGACTCAAGGAGTCTCTGCTGACCCTGTTCACCAACTTCGGGTAGGAGCAGGTGCCTTTGATACCTGTTTCTCTGTTCAGGGTTCAGGGTCTTAGGAACCGACCAGTTCCGCCCCTCATCCTTCCAGCGATTGAAGCCACCGGCCATTGAAACTACCTTTTCGTAGCCCAATTCGATCATCGTCTTGGCCGCAAAAACGGACCTCACCCCGCCTGCGCAGTAGACGACTACCGGAGTCGACTTGTCGGGAATCTTCCCCTCTACCTGAAGCTCGAGGTTACCCCTCGGCAAAAAGATACTGGTAGGAATTGACCCCTGTTGGTATTCGTCGGCCTCCCTCACGTCGAGGAAGGTCCAACTACCAAATGCAGCATCGGCGTCTGAAGTTGTAATCTCTTGCACCTCAAGCTTGGTCTGAAATAGTAGGTCTCTAAAGCTCGCCATCTTCACCCCTATGCAATCTCGACCACTATCTAAACACTACCTCAGGACTCAGGATTCCATTCGGGTGTCTCAGCCACTTGTGTGGATTTCGCTACCAGAGGGTCCCAGTTTTCGTCGACGTTTTATGCAATGCCTCCGCCATCGTCGGCTCAAGGTACCCTTAGCGTGGCCAAGTTTCAGTGCGAGACCGCTTGGCTTTCTCGATATTTGCAGATCGCCGACTCGGTCACTTCCCTGGAGAAGTTCCACTTAGTCAGCTGGATGACGATTGAATCTGGAGTCTCTCCCAGCTCAAATAGAGTCGCCGCCAACCTCTCCGCCCTCAGCGTTTCGAGTGACATTTCATACTCGACTTCCCGCGAAACCGACGGATGCAGCTCGGCTATCGACTTGGGCAGGCGCTGAAGTTGGCGCACACTCAGCGGTGCGAGTCTCCTTCGAAAGGCAATTGACCCCTCGTGGGTCATCTTTGCGACCTCAAAATCGACGCACCGCTGGACGGTCTTGGTGAGGAGGGAGGATCTCCCTTTGGTATCGCCCAACCCCAAGGAGCCGCCCAATTCGGCGCAGGAGATGGTGATCCCGGTGGGGTTCATTTCGAGGAGCGACCGGGCCCGCCTCAACAACCAGATCGATGAGGGTCCAAGTATCGGGAGCCAAAAGTGCTCGACGTAACTCGACCTCGGGTCGTAGCCGATATTGTCGAGCATCGGGTCCACCCAGGAGGTGATTCGAATCGTATCTTTGAAATCAACCGTAACGCGCCTCGATCTTTCGAGTTGCTTACCCTGCAATGCGACGTCACCTGTCTCTTTTGGTCTAGCGAGTTCCACTTCGACTCCATTTCATAGCAATCCCGTAGTTAATGAGATAGCATGAAATGCACTCTAGTGCAACTCAAAATAGTATATTCATTTGGAATACTCTTTTAATTTGAGAAAGTGGAAAAGTGGTAGTGCGAAGCAACACTCCTTTTCGGTACTACCGATGGCGACCTAGGCCTGGAGGCTTCCTTCGGGTGACCTATGGCTAGCGCCCCGAGGAGATCTAGGTGCTCTGGGATCAAAAAGCGATCACGAATCCGATCCTCATTACGGAATATCCCGAAAAAAAGGGCGCCAAGGTTCAGATCTACCGCCTTTAGAAGGATGAGCATCGTCGAGGAGGCTGCGTCGGTAAGCCAGTATGGAACGGGCCAGTTTTCTAGGCGAGAAAGGCCGGAGCTTGACTTATCCGCTTGAGAGTAGCGCCTCAAGTATGCCATGGGGTTGGCCAGTGGAATCATAATCATCGGAGCCGCCCTTACCGCTTCGTGGTCGGGGTTCTTCTCACGCCAAGTGGCTTCAGAGTGGATCTCCCAAAAGTCGTCTATATCACCCCGATCGAGCAGTACCAGGTATTCAGTACCTTGGCTGTAGCCCGCTGAGGGTCCCCTCGTTCCCGCTAAATAGAGGGCCTCTCGGTCCTGTTCGGACAGGGGGGCTTCGCTGAAGGAACGGCACATCTTTCTTCTTGCGAGCACTGAATCAAATTCCATCCAACAAAGCTAGCCCCAAAAAAAGCTAGCCCCAAAAGATTGGGAATTTTCGATAGGGCCAACCTTGCGCCACTTCCACGGGACGCAAACAACTCAAGAGGCTAGGCAGAAAGTACAAATCCTTGCTAGCCAGCTCGTTATCTGGAAGCTTCAGGGTGCCGTCAGCTGGCTCTTTAGACTTTTGCCAGATTGCAGCTATTAGAACTCTACGGCTAGAACTGGGTCCTCCACGAGTCGGCTTTGCAAACTAGCGGCGTTCCCACCCTGGTTCAGTGCTTGGTCAGCCACCTGATAAGGGTCCTCGTGCCAAAGCCCGTCCCACCTTTGGCGAATATTCCAGCGTCCTTCTCCGATCTAGCCGGACCGGCGATGTCGAGATGTGCCCACTTTGTCTCACCGACAAACTCCTGCAAAAGAAGCGCCGCAGAGATCGCCCCAGCTGCGCCCGCTTCGCCAATATTTCTCATATCAGCTATCTCTGACTCGATATGTTTCTTATAGGACTTAGGCAATGGGAGGCGCCAATACGATTCGCCTTCGACCGAACCGTCGCTGATCAACTCGCCAATTAAATCGTCATCATTTCCCATCACACCGGCGATCTCCCCGCCTAGTGCCACGACGCAGGCCCCAGTCAAAGTAGCTAGATCAACGATCTTTTCCGCACCATCCTCGACAGCCAGCGACAGAGCGTCCGAGAGTACGAGCCTCCCCTCAGCGTCGGTGTTGAGGACCTCTATCGTTTTGCCAGATCGGGTAACCAGTACGTCGCCGGGCTTGGTGGCGGTTCCGGAAGGAAGGTTCTCGGTGAGGGCCATGTAGCCATTGACTTCATAGGGGCAGTCCAATTCGGTCAGGGTGCTCATCGCCGCTAATACAGCGGCCGCTCCGGACATATCGGTCTTCATGGTCATCATGGAATTACCCGGCTTCAGGCTCAGTCCACCCGAATCGAAGGTTATCCCCTTGCCTACTAGTGCAAGCTTCGCCTTGGGGTCCCCTTTGGGTCGGTAGCTAAGACGAATCATCCGCGGCGGTTGGATCGACCCTGCGGCCACCCCCAGTAGGCCACCTAGCCTCTCGCGCTGCGCATCTTGCTCATCCCAAACCCGAATTTCCAGGTTTGAATTACGAGCCACCTCCGTGGCGACCTCGGCAAATCGCTTAGGTGTCATAGTCTTTGCCGGCTCATTAATTAGGTCCCGGGCGAGCCAGGTGGCACGGGCGGTCACCCTCGCTATCTCCACTGCGTTGTTTGCTGCGTCGATCCACTCCGAAGGGACGACCAACGTCGCAGAATCGTATTCCTTGACCTTTTTTGGAAGCGAAGCCTCGCTCCTTAGTGCGTCGTACCTATAGGTCCCTAGCAGTACACCCTCAGCGAGGGCCAAAATGGCGTCGGAAACTTCCTCTAGTTCTGGCTCGAGCCGAGATATCACTAGCGCCGAATTGCCACTCCGAGACAGCCTGCGAGCGAAACTCGCACCCAGATACCTAGCAGCGTCGAGGTCGAATTCGTCGCTGTCTCCAGCGCCTATCAGGATTACCTCCCGATCTTGATAGCTACCGGGGGCCATCTCGCCACCTTCGCCCGTGAAACCCCAAATCCCCGAGGCTAGCGTCTTTGCCTCTTCAGACTTAAAACAGGCCACGAAGGTCGGGATCGAACTTGGGATCGAATCTGTAACGAATAGGTCTAGAAACTTCACTATGGGACTCCTGCGGCTACTTATCTGCTAACAATCTAGATCGAAGTCCAAAAACTACACCTACCATTCGGTGAGCGTTTAGCGATAGCTGCGCTGGCGGGCAACAAATGGTCTCTATCCGGCGAGCCCCTGAGGAAATTCGCCACCGCAGATCGGTCAAAGAAACCGGCATTTCCAAGCCGCCGCCGCCGACCAAAGATGCGGCTCACAAGCCCACTTCGATACCGAAGCAAATGATCCACTAACCACCGAATCGATCGAATTTTGCTAATCCTGCTGACTCACCCTATGTGCTGAACCAGCACCATCTCAGAATCGCCCAAATATCGCCTCGATCACCGCCAGGTGGTAACTACTCCACCCGCTTGCTGAGCAGATGGTCACCTTCGGCGAACCTTGCGAGCATCCACAAAAGGTCAGAGAGCCTGTTCAGATAGGCACCAACCAGAGTGTCGGGGATAGCCTGGGTGAAGTCCACGGAATAACGCTCCGCCCTACGCACGGTCGTTCTAGCCACGTCCAGCAGTGCAGAAATACGGTTCTGCCCGGGAATAACAAACTCCTTTGGCATCTCAAAACGGCCTTCAAAGGCGTCGATCATCTCCTCAAGGCTTGAGATCATCGAGGCCTTGACCATTGATCCCGAGCTCTCGAGCTTGCGTCGATTCTCTGGGAGGGTCGCAACCTCGGCCATCAGGAGCCAGAGGTCCTTCTCTATTCCGAGGCAGATCTGCGCTATCTCGTCAGTGGCCTCGGCCCTCACCAACCCGATCGCCGACTGTGCTTCGTCTACCGCCCCATTGAGCTCTATTGCGTAGCTGTTCTTTAGGGTGCGGCCGCCATACAAAAGACCGGTCGAACCGTCGTCGCCCTTTTTTGTGTAGATCTTCAAGAGAAAAAACTTAGCCGTCTTGGCCTAAGTGACCTTCACTAGGCTAGTTATAGATGAAAAGTTACCAAGAACTCCTCGCAAGTCGCCAAGTAGTAATTTTCGACGGTGCAACTGGGTCAAACCTTCAAACAATTGGACTAACGGCCGACGATTTCGGCGGGGAGGCCCTCGAGGGATGTAATGAAATCCTCGTAGTTACCCGCCCAGATGCCATCCAAAGCCTCCATGAATCCTTCCTCAAAGTCGGAGCGGACGTAATTGAGACCGACACCTTCGGGTCAATCTCGACCGTATTAGCAGAGTACAAAATTGCCGATCGTGCATACGAACTAAACCTCCGGGCCGCCCAGATCGCAAAAGAGGTAGCCTCGGGGTACTCTCGTCCCGACAAGCCCCGATTCGTAGCAGGCTCGATGGGTCCAGGTACGAAACTCGCATCTCTCGGACAGATTCGCTATAAGGAACTAAAAGACGCCTACCAAGTGCAGGCGGAAGGGCTCATAGACGGTGGTGTCGACTTACTCTTAATCGAAACCGTATTCGACCTATTGAGCGCTAAAGCTGCGATAGCCGGAGCGAGGGCGGCGATGGCCAAAGCGGGTCGCGAACTACCCGTCCAAGTTCAGGTAACCATCGAACTCACTGGAAGAATGCTCCCCGGCACCGAGATCGGTGCGGCGTTGGTTGCCTTAGAGCCCTTCGAACCGATCGCCCTAGGTATCAACTGTGCGACGGGGCCGAAGGAGATGGGTGAGCACCTCCGCCACTTAGCTTCCAACAGTCCTTTTGCAATATCTTGCCTGCCAAATGCCGGACTTCCCTCGATAGTGGAGTCAAAGATGCACTATGACGTAGGCCCGCAGGAGCTAGCCGAATATCAAAGTCGATTCGTACAAGACCTCGGTGTCCAAATAGTCGGCGGATGCTGTGGGACTACCCCAGAGCACATCAAAGCGATAGTGGATAGCTGCGCCAACCTTGAGCTCAAGGAGAGGCGGGTTGAACTTGAGCCTTCGGTCGCATCCCTCTATTCACCGGTAGCACTTTCCCAAGATATCTCGTATTTGGCCATTGGTGAGAGAACAAACGCCAACGGCTCAAAACGATTCCGAGAGGCGATGCTGGCGGGTGACCTCGATACCTGCGTCGACATGGCCAAGGAGCAGACCAAAGATGGGGCGCACATGATCGATCTGTGCGTCGACTATACGGGTGCGGACGGTGTCAAAGATATGGAGCTTTTGGCTTCACAGCTTGCGGTCCAATCGACAATTCCGATCATGTTGGACTCCACTGAGGCCGAAGTAATCGAGACCGGATTGAGTTTCCTTGGGGGAAGACCGATAATCAACTCGGTCAACCTAGAGGAGGGTTCTGCCCCTAAGACGAGGCTGGACAAATTCCTTAGGCTGGCTAAAGAGTACGGTAGCGCGGTAGTTTGCACCTGTATCGATGAGACCGGACAGGCGAGAACCGCCCAATGGAAGCTTGAAGCAGCGAGGGCTATCTACGACATCGCTACGAAGCGG
>JAKCBW010000007.1 GCA_021842145.1 Actinomycetes bacterium | reverse complement strand
GGTCGGCACAAGTACGCGACCCTGCAAATCGAACACTCGGGTTCTCAGCGCGCCAATACCATCGGTTACCCCTAGTAATGCCCGCGCCGCAACCGCACCCAGTGCCACGATCACCTTCGGGTCCACCAGTGCCACTTGTGACTTCAAGAATCCTTCACAGCTAGCAATCTCCTCGGGGAGGGGGTTCCGGTTGTTGGGGGGTCGACACTTTACCGTATTGGCTATATAAACTTCACCCCTGTCAAAGCCTGTTTCTTGCACGATGAGCTTCTCTAGGAGTTTTCCGCTCCTACCCACGAATGGGCGCCCGGCCAGATCTTCATCCTTACCGGGACCTTCCCCAATAAACATCATCGTCGCATCCTGTTTTCCCTCTCCGAATACGACATTTGTTCGGCCATGACATAGATCACACGCCCTACAGAGCGCCGCTTGGGATGCGAGAGACTCGAGGCCTGGGTTCAACGTGCCACCTCATTTTCGTGGATGGCTTGCGGATTGCCAACCAGCACCCGAGGTACCCTACTACCGATCCTCGCTATCACTTCATATGAAATGGTCGACAACTTGTCCGCCCATTCGTCTGCGCCGATGAACTCACGTCCTTGCCTACCTAAGAGGACTACTTCGTCCCCGACGACAACGTCAGACTCTTCGCCGAGGTCGACCATGAGTTGATCCATGGTGACTACTCCAGCCAGCGGATAGCGTCGACCCCTAATCAGCACTTCGGCTTGTGCATCAAAAAGTGCCCTTGGTACGCCGTCTGCGTAGCCTATCGGAACGGTTGCAATCGTCGAATCTACTATTACCGGCCTTTTTAGCCCATAAGAAACCGCTTCGCCGATCGCAATCCGCCTCAGGTGGACAACGCGTGCCTTGAGGGATAGCACCGGGCGGAGGCTGGGCAAAGGTACCTGTGCGGACGGTGGATATCCATAAAGTTCAATACCCACCCTAACCATGTCGTACCTCGACGAAGGGTACGAGATCGCCCCGGCTGAATTTGCGATGTGGGATAGCTTTGGGTAACACCCCACTGCGGCTAGCGCAAGTCTGGCCGCCTCAAATCGTTTCAGTTGCTCGAGGGTAAAAGGTCTACCCTTAGCGTCGTCGGCAACTGCTAGGTGGCTCCACAATCCGCCTATCGACACATTAGAAAAACGTGCCACCTTTGCGATCTCGACCGCTTCGTCGAGGGACGCACCGGCCCTGCCCATCCCGGTATCGAGGTGGATATGGATCGATGCCTGCGGTGCTTCGTCCCCCCAAATTCGATCCCTTGCGGCCGATACCTCCCATGCTAATTCCGGGTGGTCAATGGAGATGGTCAGACCCGATCTAAGGGCGTCTTCGACGTATCGCCGCTCTGGCTCTAGAAGAAGAAGGATTGGGATTTGGATGCCACCTTCCCTCAGAGAAATGCCTTCTTCAAGTGTCGCAACGGCTAGCCAGCTCGCTCCGGCCAGAATCGCCGCCTTTGCCACTTCAGTAGCGGCGTGCCCGTAGGAGTTGGCCTTTACAACCGCACAGACCTCGCTCGGTGCAACGATACGGACTATGGACCTAGCGTTGTGATAGAGCGCATCCAAGTCCACCTCGGCCCATGCCGACCGACTCAGAGCCTCCACGTCGCCTCCAATTGATTGCTGATTGCCCCGACAACTATAACTAACAGGCTAGCGAGGGCTGAGCCCGTTGCACAAAGCAGGTTCAAATGATTCGATATGCACTCTGATCCAGGTGCCAATCTTGCTTAATTCCCGCTAACGCCCTCGGAATCTCCCTTATCACACCCTCGGGCGAGGTTGAAAATCCGCCACAAAGCCGTGCCGACCTAGCGTGGACAAATGCGGCTGCTGCGGCTGCGTCGAGCGAATCTAGCCCCATCGACAGGAAGCTGCCCACGATACCCGATAGCACATCTCCAGAGCCCGCAAAAGCCAACAGAGAATTCCCCTCAGCAATCACGACGACCCGTCCATCAGGTCCTGCGACGACCGTCGGAGAACCTTTGAGAAGCACGGTCGCCGAAGTTGCCTTTGCCATGGCTCGGGAAGCGGCTATAAGGTCGGATCCTTCGGCGACTTTGAGGCCGTCGTTTCGGCCGAGGTAGTTGAACTCCCCGATATGGGGAGTGATGACGACCTGCCTGCTCATAGCGAGAACTGAAGACTTGAGCTGGGCGGTGGACGAGAAAGCCTTGATCCCATCGGCATCGACTACAACCGGTCGATCAGCACCAGCGACAAACCTTCTGACCATATTCGAAATCTGCAGCGAATCACCAAGGCCCGGCCCTATGACCGCTGACCCAAAGCGGGAAAGTTGATCGAGGAGCGGCGGCGCCCACATCCGATCGATCGCCTGGACGACATATTGGGAGGGAAGTTGCTGAAGACTCTTTGCCTCCGTGTGGAGTACCACCATTCCACAACCGGCGGCAAATGCCCCAGATGCCACCATTGTTGCGGAGCCCGCCATCGAATCTGAGCCAGCTACAACCATAACCGCCCTATTCCACTTGTGGTCGCCATGCCCACCCACTGGGAGCAAACCTTTTAGATCATCCTCCTCAAAGAGATGGCACTCCGGCTCGTTTTGGTTCCTAAAGATCTCCTTCGGTCCACCATATAAGTCCCTAAGTACGAGCGAGATATCTCCAGATATTCGCATTCCGTCGTTTTGGAGATGTCCGGGCTTGAGCGCCCCTATTACGACGGTCTCCTGAGCGACCAGTGATCCCTTTTTTTTCAATCCCGAGTCAGAGTCCAGGCCGGACAGGATGTCCACCGCCAATACCGGGACACCCGAAGGTAACTTAGGGGGTTCAAATTCCCGTGAAAGGCCTGAGCCAAAGATCGCATCGACGAAAAGATCAACTTCTCTAAGCCCGCTGACGTCGAGATCCTTCTCGAGTAACTCTACAAAGCCTATTATCTTCACCTTCGCCCCAAAGGCCGTTAGATGCCCCGCTGCCGCAACTCCATCTTTGCCATTATTCCCGGGGCCGGCTAAAACCACGATCCTTCGACCATACAGCGAACCACCGAACCTCTTCTCGACCCTCCTTGCGACCGAATATCCGACGCGGTTGATAATTGCATCCAAAGAACTTGTCTTTGCCAATTCTGAATCGAATTTTGCAACCTGGCTCGAACTCACAATTGGGATCAACTTGCGCCTCCAGTTACTTCCAATACTCCGGACGAATATTCTGCAAAATATTGGGCCTGAAAAATCATCCCTTTGATACCGCCTCTGAATCGATGAGTAGAGCACAAAAGGCGGTTGCGATGGTCTCGCTGTGGGACATCGAGACCGAAAAGGATACTACTCCGAGTTCCACGAAGGTCTCCAACGCCCCTCCGGAGAAGCGAAGGGTCGGCTCTCCCGAGGGGAGTCTCAATACCTCGATATCCCTAAACCGAGCGCCACGCATCCCCTTGCCCAGTGCCTTCATGGCCGCTTCCTTAGCACAAAAACGTGCGGCGAGGGCACCATATGGATTCGAGCGGGCATGTGCAAATGAGATCTCTGAATCGAGAAAGAGTCGCTCTTTAAGTTTCGGAGTTCGCAGGATCGACTCTTTCATCCTGTGTACCTCCAAGATATCTACCCCAGTCCGGATGCTAACCACCATCAAGAGGATAGAGGATCAGTTTGAAAAACATCGCCCGAGGGCGACCAAGGCGTCGTCGAAAATGACCCGCTACCCGATATCACCGTGTCCAAGAAGGGTCAAGAAATTACGTGCTGGAATCGAAAGGGTCCCGGGGTGGAATGCAACGCGATAACCCCTTGAGATCGTAGGCAGCCCCTCCACCTCCAGGAGAAGTAAGCGCCCCTCTAGGATCTCCCTCCTGACGGCCCTGGAGGACAAAAACCCGGCCCCAAGCGAACTCAGTATTGCCTCCTTCACACCTTCGCCACCCGCAATCTCAAATCCGACCTCGAAAGGTATCTCGGCGTTAGTCAGCGCCATCTCGGCGACATTTCTGACACCAGACCCCTTCTCCCTCCAGACCATCGGTAGATCGGCCATGTCACCTTTTAGAAAGGTTCTCCCATGAACCGATACAAAGTCCTCTGACGCTACCAGAAGGAGCTCGTCGCCCTCAATTGCAACCTCGGCTAGCCCATCAGGGAGTGCCAACCTTGGGGACTCGAAGATGCCAAGCTCGGCATGCCATGAGGCAACATCGTCAACGACCTGCTCTGAATTACCCGACCTCAACTCGAGTTTTACTCCTGGATTCTCGGCTCGATACTTCACCATCAAGGCTGGCATCACGAAGGCGGCGACTGTGTTCGATGCGGCGGTAGAGAGGATCCCACCGAGACCCTTGGAAAGACTAGCCAGGTAGTCTAAGACTGAACGGTAAGACCGGAGTAGCAAGGCTGATCGTTCGGCTAACGCCATACCGGCGGTGGTTAATTGGACCCCATGACCCCTGCGCACATGAAGTCTTTCGCCTAGCGCCTCCGATAGCTGCTTAAGCTGCTGCGAAACGGCTGGTTGTGACAGACCAAGCTGATTAGCCGCTTCAGAAATACTCTCGGTTTCAGCGACCACGGTGAGTGTTATGAGGTAATTTGCATCCACTCGCCTAGCGGTATCTTGGGTATATATCACCTAATCAAAATACATTACAAACCAATAGCTAACTCCAAAAAATGAAAACTAAATGCAAATATGAAAAGACCCACCCCTGTTCAATTCGAAAATTGAATCAATTGGAGTGGGTTATTTGATCGTCATTGAGCCATCAATTACTCCGCTTTTACTACTGGCAAGCGGCTGCAAAATCCGCCATCGAATTGAACCTCCAGTCCGGTTCAACGCTTCCCTGTGGAGGTGGCGTAGCCCCCCACCCGCTCAAATGTGCCCGGCGATCAATCCACACAGAACTCAAACCAACACTTTTCGCCGGAAAATGGTCATGAAAAAGGCTCTGTGCCACATGCAGGATTCGGTCTTTTTCAATCCCCAAACAAGAAAGCTTCTCAATAAGAAGCTGAAAGTTAGCTGAATTCGGCTTGTAGCTTCCAACATCATCTGCCGTGATGACCAAGTCGAAATTAGTCCCTAAAAGCTCGTTACTGCGACTAAATGAAATCCGGTCAACGTTCGACAGAATAATCAGCTTGTATTTCTTGCTGAGTAGCTTTAGCGCTTCGACTGAGTCTGAAAAAGGTGGCCAGTCACCCACCGAGCTAGCGAGTTCTGCGGCTTGTTTATCGGATATCTTGATTCCGAGTTCCTCCGCCACTAAAAAAGCACACTCTCGTAAAATCTCGGTATAGCTCGTTTGGGGTTTGGCCGCCTGGACCCTCGATTCATGCGCAGCGAAGGCTGAGAGGATCTCCTCCCTATCTGGAGCGACCCCGAGGAGTTGAATCCACCCAGCTATCACCTTGGTTATTCCGGTTTCCCAATCGATAAGCGTGCCATAGCAGTCAAAACTTAGCGCCTGGAAACCATCGAAGCTTGACATAGCTCCTCCATTTTGGGATCAACTACTCGACCTGAGCGGATCGGTACCTTGAAAAATTGCTAACTTCCAAAACCAGCGAATTGCAAAACTCAAATTCCACTATCCTTCATTCGACGGTGACGGTCTTGGCAAGATTTCTCGGCCTGTCAACGTCAAAACCCCTAAATCTGGCTAGGTGATATGCGAGAATCTGTAATGGAACCGTATCGAGTACCGGGCTAAGGAGCGGATGGGTCTCGGGGACTACAAAGGCGGCGTCACCTTCGGCGATTGTCTCATTATCGCCTTCGTTGGCCACCAACAACACCTTGGCACCCCTGGCCTTTACCTCTTGGAGATTCGCCATCACCTTCTCCCACAACCTACCCCTGGTTGCAACGGCCACAACGACCGAAGAGGCGTCTAACATCGCAATTGGGCCGTGTTTCAGCTCCCCGGCTGGAAATCCCTCTGCGGGCAAATAACTGAGCTCCTTGAGCTTCAGGGCCCCCTCTAGGGCAACGGGAAAACCAACATTGCGGCCTATGAAGTAGAACCTTTCGAAATTCTCCACCTTGGAGGCGACTCCGACCATCTCAGCGAATCTGCTGGTAAGTTGACCAACCTTGTCCGCAAGCTCCTCCAGGGCGCCAGCAAGCGAGCGAAGTTCAGCGGTGGTCGAGGTTCCCTTCAGTTTTGCAAAGTAGATCGCAAATAGCTCCAGAGCGACTATTTGCGCCAGGTAGGTCTTGGTCGATGCCACACACACCTCGGGTCCCGCATGGGTATAGATGACAGAATCCGCCATCCTCGCCATTGAAGAATCCACGACGTTGGATACTACGAGGCTCACCGCCCCAGAACTAGACGCTTCGGCGAGGGCTGCAATGGTGTCCAAAGTCTCACCAGATTGACTTACCGCAATCACTAAGGTCTGTTCGTCTAATCTGGGCTCACGATATCGAAACTCACTCGCAACGTCGAGTTCTACGGGTATTTTGCATAGGTTTTCGATCGCGTACCTCGCCGCCATGCACGCATGGTAGCTAGTTCCACAGCCGATCATAAATATCTTGTTGACCCTTTGGAGCTTTTCTACCTCAACTCGAAGTTCGTCGAGCTGGATACCCAAGGTGTCCCAGTGTTGGAGCCTCCCTGCGAGGGTGTCCCTTATCGCCTGGGGTTGCTCCATAATCTCTTTAGACATGAAGTCGTCGTAGCCATCCCTCGCCGCCCTAGTCAAATCCCAGGTGACGACGAATTCTCTAGGTTCAACCTCTGTATGGTCCAACTTAAAGGCCTTGACTTCGCCTAGCTCTACGCTCGCCACGACTTCGTCGTCGATCTGGTAGTAGTGTTTTGCCCTACCAAGTATCGCTGGGATATCTGAGGCGATAAAACCCTCGTCCCCATTGGTAGCGATTATCAGCGGGCTCGTCCTTCTCACGCACGCCAAGAGGGTCGGTCGAGAGGTCTCCATCGTAACGATGGCCATGGCACCCCGCAACTTGGGAAATACCTCCGCCAACGCGTCGTCGATACGGTCGGTTCCGCCTAAAGCCACCTCCAAAAGGTGCGCAATTACCTCGGTGTCAGTGTCTGAAGTAAACACATGGCCTTTGTCCAGGAGTTCGTCTTTGAGTTCTGCGAAATTCTCTACGATCCCGTTATGGACGACAGCTACCCGACCCGAGCAGTCAAGCTGCGGATGCGCATTCCCTTGCGAGGGCTTGCCGTGGGTGGCCCACCGATTGTGACCCAGTCCCGAAACCGACTCCGAGCCTTGGAAATCTTTAACATGCTTTGCAAGTAGCTCCACCGAGTGCGTGCTGGTGGCCTCTCTCACCCTTTTAAACGATCCGCCCTGATAGATCGCCATCCCGGCCGAATCGTAGCCTCGGTATTCAAGCCGCCTAAGCGCCTCAACGATCACTTCGGGGGCGTCACTGACCCCACTAACCCCAATAATCCCGCACATAGATTAGAGCTTAGGCCAAATGTCCCAGCTATCCCATTGCATCCAATTGCATCCAATTGGCACTCCCTTGGTCGCTCTACTCCTCGATGGATTCGGCGATGGATTCAGCGATACTTTGAGCTCGTTCCTGAGACTCCGCTTCCACCATGACCCTAACCACCGGTTCGGTACCCGAGGGGCGCAGCAGGATCCTCCCGCTATCTCCCAAAATACCCTTCGCCTTCTCAATAGCCTCGCACACGCGATCGGAGGACGATGCCCTCTGGGGGTCTCGAACGGTTACCGAAATCAGGACTTGTGGGTACTTTGTCATCGCACTTTGCGAGATGGCTGACAACTTCGAATCAGACCTAGCAAGGAGGTCCAATAGCATCGAACCCGTCAGTAGGCCGTCACCGGTGGTCGCATAGTCGGAGAAGATGATATGACCCGACTGTTCGCCTCCCAAGCAAAGCCCGTTAGCCTCCATAGCGTCAAGCACAAAGCGATCCCCGACGGGAGTGACGATCATGGATACCCCCAGACCCTCCATCGCCCGATGAAGGCCGAGGTTGCTCATCACGGTGGCGGCAATCCCACCACCCTTTAGCCTCCCACCATCGATGAGGTCCGGCACGAACATGGCCATCAGCTGATCTCCGTCGACCACCTCTCCGGTTTCACTCACCGCAATCACCCGATCGGCATCGCCATCGAAAGCGAGGCCGACATCTGCCTTTGACCGCACTACCGCCCTACGAAGGGGCTCGATGTTGGTCGAACCGCAGTTTTCATTGATATTTCTTCCCGAAGGGGTGTCGGATAGGATACCGACAACCTGCACCCCAAGTTCCTCAAAGAGCCCTTTAGCCACCGAGGTCGCCGCACCATTGGCAAGATCGAGGACTACCCTCAGTTTGCTCCGATCCTGGTTTGTCCCGATCGAAGCCAAAATATGTTGTCGATAATGCGAGGAAATATCTTCGCTGCTCAACTTTCCTATCTGGGAGTTACTCTTTGGCTGCTTTGAGTGAATAAAGGCCTCTATGGCATCCTCCACCGAGCGCTGGTCATCCTCTGACAGCTTCCTCCCACCAGCGGCGAAGACCTTGAGCCCGTTATCAAAGTAAGGATTATGCGAAGCCGATACTACCACTGCAGGGAGTCGTTCGATAGAGGAGGCGAACGCAATCGCCCCAGTCGGTGCCACCCCAAGATCGACGACGTCGACGCCCACGCTCATGAGTCCCGCCGCAACACCTGCGACGAGCATAGGGCCGGACTCTCTCGTATCCCTACCGATTATCACTCGCTCCGCGCCAAGAACCTCTCCGACGCCGACACCTAAAGCTAGGGCCAGCGAAACCGTCAAAGTCTCGTTGGCCCTACCTCGTATTCCATCTGTTCCAAAACGCAGCAAGAAACTAACGCTTAGAGAATTGAGGGGCCTTCCGGGCCTTCTTGAGGCCGTACTTCTTAGACTCCTTCTCACGGGCGTCCCGGGTCAAAAAGCCAGCCTTCTTGAGAATACCCCTGAGTTCGGGATCCGCTTCGATCAGAGCCCGGGCGATACCGAGCCGAATGGCGCCGGCCTGTCCAGCCATTCCGCCGCCATCCACGGTAATTGAAAGGTCGTATTCAGAAGCAACCTGTGCCACTCGCAGTGGCTCGGTGGCCATCGTCTGCTGGGCAAGAGAGGTTATATAACTGGCAAAGGGTCTGTTGTTGACGGTGATATTACCTTCGCCTGCGGAAAGCCTCACCCGAGCAATGGCCTGCTTGCGCCTTCCGGTGGACTGAATGGTTGTCTTAGTCATTTATTCAAAAACCTCTCGGATCAAAAAACTCAAGCACTCTTGGGCGCGGTGCCAAGGGTGCGTAAAACCGGTTGTTGTGCCTGGTGGGGATGGTCTGGCCCCGAATAGACCTTGAGCTTCTTAGCCATCTGGCGCCCTAGCGGTCCATGGGGCAACATGCCCTTGACCGCTTTCTCAATCACGAACTCTGGCTTATCCTTGAGGAGGTCCCTATACAGGGCTGCCCGCAGGTGACCCGGATAACCCGTGTGGTGGTAGGCGAACTTACGATCGGCCTTATTAGAGGTCAGCACTATTTTGTCTGCGTTAATTACTATCACGTGGTCGCCCGCGTCTAGGTAGGGGGCAAAGATCGCCTTATGCTTACCCCTGATGATGTGCGCCACCTCGGTGGCGAGTCTCCCCAACACCATCCCTTCGGCGTCTACTACATACCACTTGCGGTCCGCAACAGCGTCAGACTGCTTGGTCACGAATGTCTTCATAATCCTCACCGGTTTAGAACTTGCTCCTGGCGGCTTTTGCGCCCAAGACACGAGGAAATAGCATAGACGGAGTTGGGTACTTCACCAACCGAAAACATTAGCGGATCAATATCCTTGGCGCCGCTAAAGTCCCCATACCCAACTTCCACCAGGTAGAGACCCCGAGGAGGGGCGAGATACCTCTTCTCCGTGGGTGGGTAAAGCACACTTCTTGCAAACGAACTAACCGAACACTTACCCTTACCGACCTCTACCAAAGAGCCCACGATCCCCCGCACCATCTGGTGGCAAAAGGCGTTAGCCCATATTTCAAAGTCTACGAAACGTCCCCTGCTTTGAAGTCGAACCTCAAACACTCGCCTGGTAGTCGAAGTACCATCGGGACCCTTTTTGCAGAACCCCGCAAAATCGTGCTCACCAACCAGGACATACGATGCCGATCTCATCGCTGGTAGGTCGAGTTCATAGGGTACCTGCCAGCTCCGATCTGAAGTCAATGCGTCCCTCTCTGCTCCGGGAAGGATTCTGTACAGGTAGTGTCTATACCTCGCCGAATACCGGGCAGAGAAGGAAGATTCGCTCAATCCGAGCCAGTTAACCGAGACGTCGTCTGGCAGCTGTCTCGCCAGCGACTGGTATAGGCCGTCCAGACCACCTTTGTGCGCGGGTCCTGAAAAGCTAATAACCTGATCCAATGCGTGTACACCCGAATCGGTACGACCCGCAACCACTATCTCGACATGATGCCGAAGGGCCCTTTCAATCGCAACCCCGAGTACGCCGATGACCGTTCTCTGTCCGGCTTGATAAGCAATGCCGTGGTATCCGGTGCCCACGTAGCTTATCGAAGCGGCGTAATGCAAAACGGCCCCATCTGGGGCCGCATCGCAATTCTCTAGCTCAGCTTGAGAAGCTTCGGGAAGCAGAGGGGTCTCCTGATCGAAGAGCCCGCCCTGCTCGGCTTCGTTGGAGCGTCGAGTCCGTGTCACACGAGTTCTATGACAACCATTGGGGCGTTATCCCCATGACGTGGACCCCGCTTCAAAATCCTCGTATATCCGCCCGAGCGTCCCTCGTATCTTGGACCAATGTCCTCAAAGAGCTTGTGCGCCATATCCTTGTCCCTCAAAAAAGAGACGACCAGACGCTGATTGTGGACCCCACCTGCCTTAGCCTTTGTAATCAACTTCTCGACGACCGGCTTAAGTAGCTTTGCCTTGGTCTCAGTGGTCATAATCGACTCTGCGGCGATCAAAGACGCCGCCAGGTTAGCCAAAATAGCCTTCTGATGCGCTGCGCTGTGGCCTAGTCTCTTGCCCTTCTTAGGGCGTCCGGGTGTCATTAGTCCCTGCTCCTCAATTGAAGTCCGCGGCCTTCAAGTCTCGAAGTGACCTCGTCTAAAGACTTCTGGCCAAAATTAGTAATTGCAAGTAGATCTTCGGGCGTACGGTTTATCAACTCGCCAATCGAGTTGATCTGTGCACGCTTGAGGCAGTTTCTCGGACGCTCGGTAAGACCCAGTTCCTCAATCGGGAGATCAAGGTCGTATGAGCGCACTTCATCAACTTCCGCCTCAGTCAACTCGAGACCCTGCGGACTCTCGCTAGTCTCGGCGATCAGAACCATCAGGTTCTTCAAGGTTTCACCTGCGGACGCAAGGGCGTCAGATGGCGTAATCGAGCCGTCGGTCTCTATGTCCAAAGTCAAGAGATCGTAGTCCGTTGCCTGCTCGACCCTTGTTGGGGTAACCGTAAATGCCACCCTCCTCACCGGGGAGAAGATCGAGTCAACCGGGATAATCCCGATCGTCGCCGACCTCTTATTTTTGTCGGCCGAGCGATACCCCTTGCCCCTCTCGACAACTGCGTCGAAAGCGAGCCGACCCTTTGCGCTCAAACTGGCAATATGCAGATCGGGGTTGACGATTTCAATGTCGGCCGAAAGGGCAAAATCCTCCGCCCTAACGATCTTTGGGCCACGAACGTCGATCCGAATTGTCACCGGCTCCTCGGAGAAGGACCTTACGACAACGTCTTTGAGATTCAAGACGATATCGGTGATGTCCTCCTTCACCCCGCTAAGCGTGGTGAATTCGTGCAGAGCGTCGTCGAAACGCAGCTGGGTTATTGCTGCGCCCGGAATAGACGACAGAAGCACACGCCTCAACGAATTTCCAATAGTGTGGCCAAATCCCGGCTCTAGCGGGCCGATAGTGAACTTCTGACGGTTCCCTATCGCCTCGCCGACCGCTTCTACCTTTGGTCTCTGAATAAAAAGCACTTTACTCCTACGAATTGGTTACTTGGAGTAGAGCTCGACTATGAGCTGCTCTCTTATCTGGGTATCGATCTGTTCCCTAAGTGGCGGATTAAGTACCTTCACCTCGAAACCTGTTCCCTCGGCCTCCAGCCAAGCTGGAAGACGGCGGGCCATGGTATCCCTGGTCGTACGGACCTGGATATTCTCGCGAGTCTTCGCAATCAGGGCGACTGTATCACCCTTTTTAAGGCGATAGCTCGGGATATCCACGCGCTTGCCATTGACCGTCACGTGTCCATGGCTGACGAGCTGACGGGCTTGGGACCTTGATGAGGCCCAACCCGCTCTGAAGGTGACATTGTCCAACCTAAGCTCGAGCATCCTTAGTAGGTTGTCACCCGTAATGCCCGCCGCGTGGTTCGCTTCGTTGTAAGTATTGGCGAACTGCTTCTCGAGGATTCCGTAGATTCGGCGAGCCTTTTGCTTCTCACGCAGCTGCGTAGAGTACTCAGATCCCTGCCTTTGACGGTCCTTGCCATGCTCACCTGGCGGGTAGGGCTTCTTCCCGTCCATCGGGCAAGCCTTGTCGCACTTCTCGCCCTTGAGGTAAAGCTTCACCTTCTCCCGGCGACATTGCCGACAAACTGGTCCTGTATATCTGGCCAACTTCTAATACTCCTCGACCTAGACCCGACGGCGCTTCTTCGGCCTACAGCCGTTATGCGGGATTGGGGTGACATCTTTTATGGAAACTATTTCAATTCCGGTATTGGCGATCGCACGATGTGCGGTATCCCTACCTGAACCTGGCCCCTTGAGCAGGACCTCGACTTGGCGTATACCGTGCTCCTGAGCACGCTTTGCGCACGTCTCCGCTGCGACCTGAGCGGCGAATGGCGTCGACTTCCTCGAACCTTTAAAACCGACGTTTCCTGCCGACGCCCAGGCAATCACGTTGCCCGTCGCGTCCGTAATGGTCACGATCGTGTTATTAAACGACGAGTGGATGTGAGCAACGCCGTAGGCGATGTTCTTGCGCTCACGACGCCGCGGACGCCTTCCACCTGGCTTTGGCTTGGCCATCTAGCAAACCCCTATATCTATCATCGACCGGAACAACCTCCGGCTACCGAACTACTTCCGGACCTTCTTCTTGCCCGCAACTGTCTTCTTCGGACCCTTACGCGTCCTGGCATTAGTGTGAGTGCGCTGTCCACGGACGGGAAGTCCCCTCCGATGCCTCAAACCTTGATAAGAGCCGATCTGCATCTTTCTCTTGATGTCTTGATCGACTTCACGTCTCAAGTCACCTTCGACCTTAAGATTCTGGTCGATATAGTTCCTTAGCCGCGCGACCTCTTCGTCGGTCAGATCCTTCACCCTGGTGTCAGGATTGACCTCGGTAGCCTCACATATCTTCCTCGAGCTTGTCAAACCAATCCCGAAGATATATGTCAAGGAGATCTCGAGCCTTTTATCTCTGGGGATGTCTACCCCTGCGATCCTCGCCATTGTCCTACTTCTTAACCTTGCCGCTGCTTATGTCGAGGATTTTCGCAGATCACCAAAACTTGGCGCTCCCTGCGAATCACCTTGCACTTTTCGCAAATAGTCTTAACACTTGGCCGTACTTTCATCGGCTTTCCTCACTCCAGACATCCCTATATGACCTGCCTGGCTCGCTCACTTATAACGGTAAGTTATCCGTCCTCTAGTCAGGTCATAAGGAGTTAATTCGATCTGAACACGATCTCCAGGAAGAATTCTGATCCTGTGCATCCTCATCTTGCCCGAGCTGTGGGCTAAAACCTTATGGCCATTCTCCAGCTCGACGCGGAACATCGCATTCGGAAGGGGCTCCACAACCGTCCCCTCAAGCACAATCGCATCTTCCTTAGGTGTCGTCAGAACTTCCTCCTATTGAACTAGCTAAATAAAACGGACCCAGACCCACCCCGCAGCCGCGGGTCCCCGAAGACAAGACCTACAGTTCGAAGGCATGGCTCAAGGGAGGGGCGAGTGAGACCCAGAGGAACAATATAGTCGCTTTTGTTCCATACCTGTTCACAATAATTATTGAGCAACCAATTGATCGACGAAACAGATCGATATTTCGTCGGCCTTTCCTCATTTTCCTACCATAGGCTCGACCACTAACCCGAGGTCCTACTGGACCTAGGCACCCCTAATCAGATACCGTAAGGACCTCTGGCCCATCCTCACCCACGACAATTGTATGCTCAAAATGGGCTGATAGTGAACCATCTTTGGTAACCACGGACCACCCATCCTCCAAAGTTACCGTCTCTGGTGCACCCAGGTTGATCATCGGCTCGACTGCGAAGACATTTCCGACCTTCATCTTCGGGCCGGGCTCACCGGGCCAGTAGTTCGTAATCTGAGGAGACTCATGCATTGCAGTCCCGATACCGTGTCCCACGTACTCCCTTACGATTCCGAAGCCGTACGGCTTGACGTGGGTTTCTACTGCCCGACCTATCTCATTGAGTCGGTTACCGTCCCTTATGACGTCGATCGCCTTCCAAAGGCTCTCCTCGGTCACTTTAAGTAGTAGCGCCGCCTGATCGGAAATCTCGCCGACCGCTGCGGTATAGGCGGCGTCTCCGTGATAGCCCTCGATGATCGCACCGGCGTCAATAGAGATAATGTCACCCTCCTTGAGCACGTACGATCCCGGGATACCGTGAACGATCATGCCGTTTGGTGAGGTGCATATCACCGCCGGAAAGCCGTTATACCCTAAGAAGTTAGACCTGGCGCCACGGGCCTCGATCACGTCTCGAGCTACCTTGTCAATTTGCAGGGTGGTCACCCCAGGGGCGATGACCGCCCTGGTCTTCTCGTGGATCTCGGCAACGACCTTGCCCGCCCGCCGCATCTTGGCTATTTCGTCCTTAGTACGCCTCATTAAACCTCTCCAATACCGCAGACCGCTACCACTTAGGTTGGCCTTTGGCCCTATCCACAGCTGCGATAAGCCTCGCCATCACTTCGTCGGGATCTCCTTCGCCCTGAACGGAAACGAGCTTCTCACGTTCGGTATACCACTCTACCAGCGGCGCAGTTTGGCTCTCATACAGGTCGAGACGCCTCTTGACGGCTACTTCGGTGTCATCGTCTCGCTGGACGACTTCGCCACCACAGTTATCGCAGCTCCAGTCGAGCTTGGGAGGGGCTTGCACCGAGTAGTTTGCGCCACATACCTTACAGACACGTCGAGAGGCGATCCGCCTCAGCACGAGCTCCGTCGGCACGACCAAGTCGAGGACTAGGTCGATCTCCAAAGGAAGCAGTACCTTCTCGAGGTCCACGGCTTGGCCGACGGTCCTTGGATAGCCATCGAGGATAAAGCCCATCTGATGGGCGTCTGGCTCGGCCAACCTCTCCGAGACAACGCCGGTGATAACGTCGTCGGGGACGAGATCACCCTTATCCATATAGCTCTTGGCCAGACTACCAAACTCCGTGCCCGCCCTTACGGCCGCACGAAGCATATCGCCTGTCGAGATATGCGGGACCGCATAGTGTTGAGACAACCTGACGCACTGCGTCCCCTTGCCGGCGCCCTGCTTACCAAGTATCACTAGCCGCGTAGCGCGTACCATCAAAATGACCCTTCCGCTAGGAGCGAGCTACTTTAAAAAGCCCTCATAGTTACGCATGGTCAGCTGAGAATCGATCTGCTTAAGGGTCTCTAATGCGACCCCCGTTGCGATCAAAAGCGTTATACCAGCGAAGGGATAACCAGTGACATGCCACAGTGCCAGGGCGATCGATGGAATCAATGCAACCGCAGCGAGAAACACCGCCCCGGGGAGGGTGATCCTGTTGAGGATCTTGGTCAAGTGCCGCTCCGTGGCGGGTCCAGGCCGAATGCCTTGAATGTAACCGCCCTGCTTTCTGATCACCTCTGCCTGCTGGTGTGGGTCAAAAGCGACCGTCACATAGAAGAATGTAAAGACGATGATAAGGAATCCGTAGATCCCGATATAGGTAAAGCTCGTAGGCGATACCAAGTCGTTATTTACAAAGTTCCTAAAGAAGGTCCACGGGATAACGTTAGACAGTAGCACCGGAAAATAGAGTATCGACGAAGCAAAGATAATCGGAATTACCCCAGCCTGGTTGACCTTAAGTGGGATATAGGTCTGATCTCCCCCGTACATCTGGCGACCGATCACCCTCCTTGGAAATATCACCGGAATTCGTCTTTGGCCGAGTTCGACGACGATAATAGAAACGATTAGCGCCAGCGAAAGGAGAACAATTACCGTGAACTTCAGCTTTCCGGCTTCAATGAAGATGATGTGCCCACCAGTCGGCAGACCAGCGACGACATTCGTAAAGATCAGGATCGACATGCCCTGACCTATCCCCCGCTGGGTAACCATTTCACCGAGCCACATGACAAAGGCCGTACCGGCGGTAAAGGTCATAACTATAAAGAGAACACGGGGCAAGGTAAAGTTCGGGATCAAGTTGATCTTCTGGTTATTTGGTAAAAGTCCCGCTCCACCCTTGTGAAACACAAAGACCAATCCCGTAGATTGCAGAAGTGCCAAGGTCACGGTCAAATAACGGGTGGTTTGCGTGATCTTTCGTTGTCCGGCGGCGCCCTGTTCCCTCCACTCATCGAGCTTAGGAATCACCGTGGTCAGCAGCTGAATGATGATCGAAGACGTAATGTAGGGCATAATGCCAAGCCCGAATACTGCTGCACGTGACAGCGCATTTCCGGAGAAGAGGTTCAGAAAACTGAATACTCCACCCTGCTTTGCGGCCTGCTCCAACTGTTGAACCGCCGCAAAACTCGTTCCCGGAATCGGGACGTTCGCGCCTAGCTGGTAAATGGCGATAATCAACAGCGTGAAGAGAACTTTGTTTCTAAGTTCCGCCACCCTGAAGATATTCTTCAGACTTCCGAGCACCCTCTTTAGCCCCCAAGCTACATTTCACCGACCGATACCTAAGATCGATCACTTTGACCAAATAAACCAAACCAACAGATTGAAATACTGCCGATTGCTAAAATCCGGGCCCAGAAAACTGGACCCGGATAAAGAATAACATCTCAGGGCAAAAGCCTTGAAATCCGCGACCCCTAACGATTAGTTAGTGCGTTACCCTTGGCCGGTACCCGACGTCCACCATTTGGAGCATCGAGAACAACGACCGAGCCGCCGCTAGCGATAATAGCCTGCTTCGCAGCCTCAGAAAAGGCATGCGCCGAGACCGTCACGGCAATGGTCAGCGAACCATTTCCTAAAATCTTCACCGGCTCGCCCTTGTGGACTTGGCCCTTTTGAAGAAGGATAGCCGGGTCAATCACAACCGTGCCGCTCTCAGCCAAATCCTGGACCGCACTGAGGTTCACGACGCTATAGCTAACCCGAAATGGGTTATGAAATCCCTTTAGCTTCGGAAGCCTCTGGGTAAGGGGCAGCTGGCCACCTTCGAAGCCCGCAGGGATGGTATCCCTCGCTCCCTGGCCCTTCGTTCCTCGTCCGGCTGTCTTTCCACCTTTACCGCCGATACCTCGGCCCACTCGCCTCTTGGCCCTGTTAGAGCCCGGCGCTGGAGCCAGTTCATGAACTTTAATCATCTGACTAACCTTCCTCGCCTTCCGACACCTCTACCAAGTGCGAAACACGGGCGATCATACCCCTGATCTCTGGTCGATCCGGGAGGACCCTAGACTTACCGATCCTACCGAGCCCGAGGGCCTTGAGGGTGCCGCGATGCTTTGGCTTGGAACCGATCTGGGACCGAACCTGCCTCACCTGGAGAAACTCACTCATCACGCCTCCTTGGCACTGCGCGCAGTGCGCTCATTGAACCCGCGAAGAACGCCTGCCGGGGTGACCTCAGAAGGATCCTTTCCCCTAAGCCTCGCAATGTCATCTGGCCGCTTGAGCTCCTTCAAGCCAGCGATAGTCGCATGAGCGACGTTGATTCCATTGGAAGAACCTAGCGACTTGGCGAGAATGTCTTTGATACCCGCCATCTCCAAAATGGCACGGGCTGCGCCACCCGCTATTACACCGGTTCCGGGGGCGGCTGGCTTAAGCATTACCCTGCCCGCTCCCGCCTCACCAATAATAGGATGGGTTATCGTGTTGCCAGATAGCGCCACGTCAAAGAGGTTCTTCTTCGCCTCCTCGATACCCTTCTGAACGGCGAGTCCCGCCTCCTTGGCTTTACCGTAGCCGAGACCCACCTTACCGTTTCCGTCACCAATCACCATAAGTGCCGTAAAGGAGAAGCGACGCCCACCCTTGACTACCTTGGCCACCCTGTTGACTTTGATAGTTCTTTCTTCATACTGAGCTTCGGCCATTAGAACTCCAATCCGCCTTCTCTTGCTGCATCGGCGAGGGCCGCCACCCGGCCATGGTACTTAAATCCACCTCGGTCAAACACTACAGCGACGATACCTTGAGCCTTCGCCCGATCGGCCACCAATTCGCCAACCTTCTTCGCTGCATCGATGTTTCCGGTGTGTGAACCCTTGAAACCGGTCTCGAGGCTGGACGCAGCTACCAAGGTACGACCGCTAGAGTCGTCGATGACCTGGGCAACGATATGCCTGTTCGAACGGAATACCGCCAATCTGGGCCTCTGCTCGGTCCCTTTGACGGCCTTTCTGATCCTGTTATGACGCCTCTTGCGCAGGGCCTCTGGTGTAACTGTCTTTATAGACATCTCTTAAACTCCTCTGACCCTACTTGCCGGACTTGCCGACTTTACGTAGCACCTTTTCACCCTCATAACGAACTCCCTTGCCTTTGTATGGCTCCGGCTTACGAATCTTACGAATGTTGGCGGCTACTTGGCCTACAAGTTCTTTGTCAATACCTTTTACGGCAATCTTGGTCGGTGTCGGGGTCTCGAAGGTTATTCCCTCGGGTGCCTCCACCCTTACCGGATGCGAAAAACCAAGTGCCAACTCTAACTCGGTCGCACTCTTGGCTGCCGCCCTATATCCGACTCCGACGATCGCCAAGTCCTTAGTGAAACCTATGGTCACACCGGTCACCATGTTGCTAAGCAAGGTCCTCGACAGTCCGTGCATGGCACGATCCCTGCGCTCGTCCCCTTTACGGGAGACAATCAACTGGTCACCCTGCTGTTCGATCGACACTTCCTCTGGAAATACCCTGGAAAGGGAGCCTTTTGGACCAGACACTTCGACCGTGCGATCCTCGCCGAAAGAGACACTAACTCCACCTGGCACAGCTACGGGGGCTTTACCTATTCTCGACACGTCTAACTCCTCCCCTTACCATACAAAACAGAGAATCTCGCCGCCAACTTTGGCCTTTCGAGCCTCGCTGTCGGTCATAAGACCCCTAGATGTAGAAAGGACTGCTACGCCAAGGCCGCCTAGCACCCTTGGGATCGAATCAGCCTGGGAGTAAACCCTCAGTCCAGGCTTGGAAACCCTCTTAAGCCCAGAAATGGTACGTTCGCGCTTTGAAGAGTACTTCATCCTGATCTCGAGTGTCGTCCCCGGCTTACCCTCGTTGGGGTGCACCGAGAACCCGGCAATGTAGCCCTCTCGCTCGAGGATCTTTGCCAGCTCATCTTTTAGCTTCGAACCGGGCATGCGCACTACGTCGTGCATCGCCTGGTTGGCGTTCCTAATTCTGGTGAGCATATCTGCTATTGGATCACTGAAACCCATCTCTACCCCTTACCAGCTCGCCTTGGTGACGCCAGGAATCTCTCCCTGGTGTACCATGACCCTGAGACAGATCCTGCAGAGACCGAACTTGCGATACACCGCGTGCGGTCTTCCGCACCTCTGGCAGCGCGTATAGGCGCGAACCCTGAACTTCGGCTTTCTGTTTGCCTTAGCTATGAGAGCCTTCTTGGCCATAGTACCTAAACCCCTTCCTTTCGGAATGGAAAGCCGAAGGCGTCGAGCAGGGCTCGACCTTCGCTGTCATTTCTCGCACTCGTAACGATGGTGATGTCCATGCCCCTGGTCGTATCGACCTTGTCATAATCGATTTCAGCAAAAATAAGCTGCTCGGTCACTCCGAAGGTGTAATTACCATGACCATCGAAAGACTTCGGAGATAGCCCCCTGAAGTCCCTAACCCTGGGAATAGCGATCGAGATCAATCGATCAAAAAACTCCCACATACGGTCGCCCCTGAGGGTGACCTTGACGCCAATTGGGTTACCTGCGCGCAACTTAAAGCTTGCAATAGACTTACGCGCCCTAGTAACTACGGGCTTTTGTCCCGTAATGATTTCAATGTCCTTCAGCGCCGAGTCGAGCTGGGATGCCTGCTGAGTCGCACGACCCACACCGACATTAACCGAGATCTTCACGAGCTTTGGAACTTCCATCACGTTCTTCAACTGAAGGGTCTTTTGAAGCTCAGAGCGAATCTCGTCATTGAACTTGACCTTCAACCGCGGCGGGACGGTATCAACCTTCACGTCGCTCACAGGTCACCTCCACACTTCTTACAAACACGAATCTTCTTCCCATCGGCTTCAAACTTCATCCCGATCCTGGTGGGTCCGCACTTCGAACAGACAATTGCCACATTCGAAGCGTCGATCGGCATGTCCTTGTCGATAATGCCGCCCTGCTCGGTTGCGGTACGCGCCTTTTGGTGCTTCTTAACCACATTCACACCATTGACTATTACCTTGCCGGACTTAGGCAGAACCGTGGCTATCTCGCCCTGCTTACCCCGATCCTTACCGGTCAACACGCTTACCTTGTCGCCTTTAATTAGCCTCACTACAAGACCTCCGGCGCTAAGGAGATAATTCTCATAAACTTCTTGTCCCTAAGTTCACGCCCTACTGGGCCAAAAATACGCGTGCCCCTCGGCTGCATTGCGTCGTTAATCAGTACGGCAGCATTCTCGTCAAAGCGAATATAACTTCCGTCCCCACGGCGCTTTTCCTTCTTGGTCCTTACCACGACGCACTTAACGACGTCGCCCTTTTTCACCGCAGCACCCGGAATTGCGTCTTTGACGGTCGCCACAAAGACGTCACCGATACTGGCGTATCGCCTTCGAGATCCACCTAGGACTTTGATGCAAAGGACCTCTTTAGCGCCAGAATTATCGGCCACCCTGAGTCTGGATTCCTGTTGGATCATCGAGCACGCTCCAAAATCTCCACGAGTCTCCACCTTTTGAGCTTCGACATAGGCCTGATCTCGGCGACCCTGACACGATCACCGACGCTGGCTTGTCCCTCTTCGTCATGGGTGTAGAGCTTCTTTGTCTTAGTCACCGTCTTGCGATAACGCGGGTGGCGTACCTTCTCTGAGATAGAGACCACGATCGTCTTATCCATAGAGGTAGATATGACTAGTCCCTCCCGGACCTTTCTGTCGTTCTCCCTAGCCTCAATCGACTCTTGCGACTCTTGCGACGAAGTCATCATTCACCACCTGTCTGTGTGGCAAGTCCACCACGCTCTGATATGAGCGTCGAGATCCTTGCGATCTCTTGCCGGAGCCTCTTTAGGCCGGCAGTATCAGTGGCCTGGGCAGTAGCCAGCTGGAACCTAAGGGTGAAAAGCTCACGCTTGGCCTCCTCCAGCTTCTCGACTAGCTCCATATCGGCCAGCGTCCTAAGTTCAGTTGCCTTGGTCATCCCATCGCCCCTAGAGTCTCTTCGTCCTGCACGATGAACCGCGCCTTGATGGGGAGCTTCTGAATCGCCCTCTCCATGGCGGCCCTTGCGAGCTCTTCGGAGACACCGGCGAGCTCGAACATCACCCTGCCGGGCTTCACGACCGCTACCCAGAATTCCGGGTTACCTTTACCCGATCCCATTCTCGTCTCGGCCGGTTTCTTGGTAACTGGCTTATCGGGGAAAACCCTAATCCAGACCTTTCCACCCCTCTTTACGTGACGGGTCATGGCAATTCTTGCGGCCTCAATCTGCCGAGCAGAAATCCAACCGGGTTCGAGCGCTTGAATGGCAAACTGACCAAAAGCGATCTCGCTACCGCCCTTCGCCATCCCTGACATACGACCGCGCTGTTGCTTGCGGTGCTTTACCTTGCGAGGCATTAGCATCTCTTAGTCCACCTCCCTCTTGAAGTGAGGAGTCTCGTGATGCGACTCACGGGTCTTTCTTTCAATATCTTCCTCTTCGGCGAGTAGCTTCTCTAATTCGTCCGCTACCGGTGCGACACTAGGCGTAGGCTGATCCGTAGGGACGGTAGCGACTACTTCTTCGGCCACTTCACCAGTGGGAAGTTCGACTCCGTCGGCTTCCACCTTGCGCCTACCACCGCCGGCTGAAATAACCCTCTTGGGCCTTGGGGCTCCACTAGTCGCCTCAACCTTAGGTTTTACCTCGGCTAGCACATCACGATAAGGGAGGATGTCGCCCTTATAGATCCATACCTTCACACCGATTCTGCCGAAGCTTGTAGCGGCCTCCCTGAAGCCATAATCGATATTCGCCCTCAGGGTATGGCGGGGAACTCGACCTTCACGATATGACTCCTTGCGAGCCATTTCTGCTCCACCAAGACGGCCAGAGCACTGTACGGTGACCCCTTGCCCGCCCGCCTTTTCGACCATCTGAAGGGCCCTCTTCATCGCCCTACGGAAGCTAACACGCCTCGATAGCTGGTCGGCTATACCTTGTGCCACGAGAGCCGCATCCAACTCAGGCTGCTTGATCTCTTCGACGTTTAGATTGACACGCTGATTGCCGGTGATATTCGCAAGACCCTGCCTCAGCCTCTCCGCTTCCTGCCCTTTTCGTCCGATGACGAGTCCAGGCCTTGCGGTATGGATGTCGACCTTGACCCTGTCACGAGTGCGCTCGACGTCGACCCTGGAAATTGCGGCGTTGGCGAGTTCCTTGGTCAGATAGGTCCGGATCTTGTAATCTTCGATGATCCACTGACCGTACTTGCGCTCCTCATACCAACGGGACTTCCACTCAGTCGTAATCCCAAGCCTGAAGCCGTAAGGATTTACCTTCTGGCCCATATCACTCAGCTCCCTTATCTTCTTCAGAAACAGTCTCTACCTCGACCGCATCCGGAGTACCTTGTGTAACCAACTCGGACTCAACCGCTTGCGCCTGGGCTACCTGCGAATCCTCGAAGGACAACCCCTGATCGTCGTTCCTCTCCGTCTCGTTCGTTGCGACCTGTGAAAGGGCTTCTTGAGCCTGATCAGCAACTTTTGCCCTACGTGCGGGTCTGCGACTGCGACGTCCGGTCCTTCTCGCTTCGGCTTCGCTTGCCTGCTTAGCCCTGAGCACGTCGATCTTCGCCTGTGGCATGCGATCTACCACAATAGTCACGTGCGCTGTGCGCTTGCGGATCCTCGAAGCCGAGCCCCTTGCACGGGGCTTGAAACGCTTCATAGTCACGCCTTCGTCGGCATAGGCGACCGAAACGTACAGTTCGTCCGGAACGAGTCCGTGATTGTTGGCGGCGTTGGCGATCGCCGAAGCTAGCAGTTTCCCGACCATCAAGGCGGCTTCCCGGTCGGTATTGGCGAGGATATCGAGAGCCGTAGCCACGTGCTTATTTCGGATCAAGTCGAGGACCTCACGAACCTTCGAAGCTGACATCCGATAGCCGCGAAGTACCGCCCTGACACCTTTTTCTTCTAAAGCAGTCGCCATTATCTGCGCCTCGCTGATCTCTCTTGACCTGCGTGGTATCTAAAGGTCCTAGTCGGGGCGAATTCGCCCAACTTATGACCAACCATCGACTCGGTCACATAAACGGGTACGTGCTTCCTGCCGTCGTGGACGGCGATGGTATGTCCCACCATGTCAGGAATGATCGTCGATCGGCGAGACCAGGTCTTGATGACCTTCTTCTCACTCTTTTCGTTTAGATCATCCACTTTTTTAAGAAGGTGGTCATCAACGAAGGGACCCTTCTTCAAGCTCCTTGGCATATCTGCCCCTTATCCCTAGCGACGTGCGCCGCGGCCGCGGCGACGACGAACTATCAAACGGTCCGAGTACTTCTCTCTTGAACGAGTACGCCCTTCTGGCTTACCCCAAGGAGAAACCGGGTGCCGACCACCCGAAGTCTTTCCTTCGCCGCCACCGAGTGGGTGGTCAACCGGATTCATTGCGACACCTCTAGTCTGTGGCCGAATGCCCTTCCAGCGATTCCGACCCGCCTTCCCAACCGAGAGGAGTTCGAACTCGGAGTTACCAACTTCCCCAATTGAGGCCCGGCAGTCGATAGGAACGCGACGCATTTCAGTCGACGGCAGCCTCAAGGTTGCGAAATCGCCCTCCTTGGCCACCAACTGCACGCTCATCCCAGCCGACCTTGCGATCTTTCCGCCCTGCCCCGGGCGAAGCTCTACATTGTGGATCACCGTACCAACGGGAATAAAGCGAAGAGGGAGTGCATTCCCGACCTTTATGTCGGCCTTTGGCCCCGATTCGATAGCATCCCCGACCGACAGCTTCGCAGGCGCCAAAATATAGCGCTTTTCGCCGTCGGCGTAGTGTAGCAAAGCGATGCGAGCATTGCGGTTCGGGTCGTACTCAATCGTCGCTACTTTGGCGGGAATCCCGTCCTTCGTCCGCTTGAAGTCGATCAGGCGGTACTGGACCTTATGTCCACCACCCCTATGCCGAGACGTCTTGCGACCGTAGGAGTTGCGACCGCCACTGCGGGACATAGGCTCGAGAAGCGACTTCTCGGGCTTAGTACTTGTTATTTCAGAGAAGTCCGATACTGACTGGAACCTACGCCCAGCACTCGTCGGCTTCCTCTTACGAATTGCCATCTGAAGCGCCCCTTACTTCTCGAACATGTCGATCTTCTGACCTTCGGCCAGGCGGACCATTGCGTGCTTGCGATCAGGCTTGGTACTCCAGGTACCCTTGCGGTTATTCCTCTTGCGCTTACCCTTGCGGACCAGGGTGTTCACGTCAAGTACATTGACCTCGAAGAGCTGCTCAACAGCCTTACGAATATCTACCTTGGTAGCCGAATCGGCCACTATAAAGGTGTAGACGCCCTCGTCCATAAGCTTGTAGCTCTTCTCCGAGACGATCGGCTTGTGGACAATGGAATACGGGTCGAAGCCGCTCATTCTGCCTCCTCATCGCTGGAGCTAGCTGCGGCTGAAACGCTCAACAGCCTCGGAGAATCATCGATCTCCTCGCCGATCAAGGCGCTCCGTGTAAAGACGATGTAATCACTTACTAGAACCGAATAGGCGTTAAGGTGCCAAGGAAAGGCCAGCACGACCTCGGGCACATTCCGAAATGACAAGATCAAGTTCTCGTCCTCAGGCTCCACCACTAGGAGCACATTTCCATCGAAAGCGCAATTCTTCAAGAGCTCTTTAGCGGCCTTAGTTGAAGGCTTTTCCCACTTGGGATCCTCGATAACGACGATCCTGTTGGCCTTGGCCCGGTCAGATAGTGCACAAAACAGCGCCTGTTGGATCATCTTCCGGGGAGTCTTTTGCTGATAGCTACGTGGCTTTGGACCAAGAGCGACTCCACCACCAGAATAGTGAGGGGCCCTAGTGGATCCCTGACGTGCTCGCCCCGTCCCCTTCTGACGGAAGGGCTTTGCCCCTCCACCGGACACCTCTGCACGGGTCTTGGTGGACTGGGTGCCAGAACGGGCTCCGGCTAACTGGGCTACCACGACCTGGTGCATCAAGTGAACATTGAGCGGGCGTCCAAAAATCTCCGGATTTAGCTCAATACTTTGAAGAAGCCTTCCCGATGAGTCTTTTACCTCCGCACTCGCCGAGCGGAGCTCGACTTCTTTTTTAAAGGTGACCTGGGCCATATCTACTTAGCACCCTTCGCTGCGTTACGGATTACGACGGTGCCGCCCTTCGGGCCGGGAATCGAGCCCTTGATCAACACCAACTGACGTTCGGGGTCGGCTTGGATCACCTCTAGATTCTGCGTGGTGACCTTTACGTTTCCGTACTGACCAGCCATACGAGTCCCCTTGAAAACCCTCGATGGTGTAGCACACGCGCCAATTGAACCCGGCGCCCTATGGTGCTTGTGATTACCGTGTGATGCGCCCTGGCCCTTGAAATTATGCCTCTTCATACCACCGGAAAAACCGTGGCCACGGCTGATAGCGGTAACGTCCACAATTTCACCCGGAGAAAAGGCACTTGCGTCGATCTCTGATCCCGGAGCGAAACCGTCAATCGAATCAATTCTCAGTTCCAAAATGGCCTTACCCGGCTCAACGCCCGCCTTTTGAAACTGCCCCAAGTCAGGCTTATTGAGGCTCGCTTTACGCTTGAACCCAAAGGTCACCTGCAGTGCAGAATAACCATCCAGGTCGTCTGTCTTGGTTCGGAGGACCCTTACGGGTGCAACCCTAACCACAGTTACCGCGACGACTCGATTCTGGTCGTCCCATAACTGGGTCATACCGACCTTTTCGCCCACGATCGCTTTTGAAGCCATCTTCGAAACTTCCTTGCTACATTGTGCGCCGTCAAACCGACACACGAATGCTCCGCCTGAAACCAGACGGAGCCTCGAACCTTTTTTGCCGAAAGGTCCCCAAATAAATGGGCACAATCGGACCTAGAGAAAGCCCTAAGCAGTCTAAGCCGACTAAGAGACTAGCCCTGCCATTTTATACGTTTTGAATCTTGATCTCTATATCTACGCCAGCCGGCAAATCTAGCCGCTGAAGTGAGTCGACCGTCTTTGGAGTGTGATCGACTATATCTAACAACCTCTTGTGAACCCTCATTTCGAAGTGTTCTCTCGAGTCCTTATATTTGTGCGGAGACCGGATGACCGTGTAACGGTGCTTCTCCGTCGGTAGTGGCACCGGCCCGATAACACGCGCTTGGGTACGGACTACGGTATCGACGATCTTCCTAGTAGAAGTGTCAATTATCTCGTGATCATAGGCCTTGAGCCTGATCCGTATCTTCTGCCTATTTGTATCAGCCATCTCAGCGTTTCACCTTTGTGCAAAAATTAGGCCCGTACCCCGCTGTTGCGGGGCCGGGCCCAAATAGAACGATCACTTAATGACCTTGGTAACCCTTCCAGCACCAACTGTTCGTCCACCCTCACGGATAGCGAAACGGAGACCTTCGTCCATGGCGATCGGCTTTCCAAGCTCGACCGTCATCACGACGTTGTCACCAGGCATAACCATTTCGGTTCCCTCTGGGAGGGTGATCGAACCGGTTACGTCAGTGGTACGGAAGTAAAACTGTGGTCTGTAGTTGTTGAAGAAAGGCTTGTGACGGCCACCTTCATCCTTCGACAGTACGTAGACATTGGCCTCAAAAACCGTGTGAGGCGTAATCGAGCCAGGCTTGCAAAGAACCTGACCACGCTCTACATCGGTCTTCTTGGTACCCCTGAGTAGGGCTCCAACGTTGTCACCAGCCTGACCCTCATCGAGGATCTTGTTGAACATCTCAACACCGGTGCAGGTGGTCTTTTGCGTATTGCGCAGACCGACGATCTCGATTTCGTCTCCGACCTTGAGGATTCCAGACTCGATCTTGCCCGTTACGACGGTACCTCTACCAGGAATGGTAAAGACATCCTCGATCGGCATCAAGAAGGGCTTCTCGACGTCGCGCTTCGGTTCTGGAATAGAGTCGTCGACAGCGTTCATCAGCTCGATGATCTTGTCCGCCCAGGCGGTGTCTCCTTCGAGAGCCTTGAGGGCGGATACCCTAACCACCGGAGTGTCGTCGCCCGGAAACTCGTACTCGTTCAACAGCTCACGAACCTCGAGCTCTACGAGGTCAAGAAGCTCCTCATCGTCAACCATGTCGGCCTTGTTGAGGGCGACGACGATGTAAGGAACACCTACCTGGCGAGCCAAAAGCACGTGCTCACGCGTCTGGGGCATAGGACCATCTGTAGCGGAAACCACCAAGATAGCACCGTCGACCTGAGCAGCACCCGTGATCATGTTCTTGATGTAGTCGGCGTGACCCGGCATATCGACATGGGCGTAGTGACGCTTATCGGTCTCATACTCCACGTGCGAGATAGAGATTGTTATACCCCTAGCCCGCTCCTCGGGAGCGTTGTCAATCTGGTCGAAAGGACGGAACTTAACGTTCGGGTTCCTGTCAGCCAGGGTCTTGGTAATAGCCGCTGTTAACGTCGTCTTACCGTGGTCGATATGCCCCATAGTACCTACATTTAGGTGAGGCTTTGATCTTTCGAACTTCTGCTTGGCCATTTCCTCTACTGCTCCGTGGGTCCAGAAACGTTGCGCGATTGCGCAGACTTTGGTCTAACCGCGAACCTATGCAGTCTACTCACCCCGAACCCGTTTTACTATCTCCGAAGCGATAGAATCCGGAGTTTCGTTGTAAGCGCTGAACTGCATAGTATAGGTCGCCCTTCCTTGAGTTCGTGACCGAAGATCGGTCGCGTACCCAAACATTTCGGCGAGGGGGACCTGAGCCCTAATAACCTGACTCGATCCCCGCTGATCCATCCCCTCTACCCTTCCACGGCGAGAGGAGAGATCACCTATCACGTCCCCCATGTACTCCTCGGGAGTTACGACCTCAACGGCCATAACCGGCTCGAGTAGAACCGGGGACGCTGCTCTGGCGGCCTTCTTCACCGCCATCGATCCTGCTATCTTGAAGGCCATTTCCGACGAGTCGACTTCGTGGTAAGAACCAAAAGTCAATGTCACCCGGACGTCAACCATCGGGTATCCGGCCAATACGCCGGACTGGAGTGCCTCTTGAATACCTGCATCAACGGCGGGAATGTACTCCTTGGGAATCACACCCCCAGAGATCTTGTCTATAAATTCATATCCTCCGCCGGGCCCAGTTGGCTCCAGCGAAATAACGACGTGGCCGTACTGTCCTCGTCCACCGGACTGCCTAACATAGCGCTCCTCGATCTTTTCGACCTTCTTACGGATCGTCTCTCGATATGCCACCTGCGGCTTGCCGACGTTGGCGTCAACTTTAAACTCTCGAAGCATCCGGTCGACTAGCACCTCTAGGTGGAGTTCACCCATGCCAGAAATCACCGTCTGACCGGTTTCATCATCGGTTCGGACCCTAAAGGTTGGGTCCTCTTCGGAGAGGGCATAGAGCGCACGACCCATCTTGTCCTGATCGGCCTTAGTCTTAGGCTCGACCGCCACGTGGATAACCGGCTCAGGAAACTCCAGCGCCTCAAGTATTATCGGGGCGTCAACGTCAGAAAGTGTATCGCCAGTGGTGGTATTTTTCAGTCCGACGGCTGCGACGATATCGCCAGCGTAGATCGTCTCAATATCTTCTCTGTGGTTAGCGTGCATGAGAAGCAATCGACCGAGGCGCTCTTTTCTATCCTTGGTGGTATTCAATACAGTAGCACCCTTGTCCAAAGTGCCCGAATAAACCCTGAAATAGGTCAGCTTGCCTACATATGGGTCGGTCATGATCTTGAAAGCCAGCGCAGAGAATGCTTCCTTGTCGTCTGGCTTACGGGTCAGGGGCTCAACCAAGCGGACGTCCGTGCCCTCAGTCGGCGGAATATCGAGGGGCGAAGGCAGGAAATCGACGACCGCATCCAGCATCGCCTGGACACCTTTGTTTTTAAAGGCCGATCCGCACAGAACGGGAACGATCTGATTTTCAATCGTCAGTCGGCGAATTACGCCCTTTAGAAACGACTGGCTGATCTCCTGTTCCGAGAGGAACTTCTCCATTAAGTCATCGTCATAGTTGGAAAGGGTATCGATGAGCTCCTGGTAGGCGGAGTCGGCTTCACTACGCATCGCCTCGGGGATGTCGATAACGGTGAAGGTCTCACCCATTACGTCGTCCCACACGACCCCCTTCATCGATATCAAGTCGACGATGCCAGCAAATTCGCTCTCTGAACCGATTGGAAGTTGGATGACCGCGGGAATAGCGTCCAGCCGATCCCGGATCATCTCTACGCACCTGTCGAAGTTAGCCCCGACACGGTCCATCTTGTTGACGAAGCACATCCTTGGGACTTGATACTTGTTCGCCTGGCGCCATACCGTCTCAGTCTGGGGTTCTACACCAGCAACCGCGTCGAAAACCGCCACCGCACCGTCTAGCACGCGTAGCGACCGCTCCACTTCAACGGTAAAATCGACGTGGCCGGGAGTGTCGATGATATTAATCCTGTGATCGTTCCAGTATGCGGTGGTTGCCGCCGAGGTTATGGTGATACCACGCTCTTGCTCCTGGACCATCCAGTCCATAGTCGCAGCTCCCTCGTGCACCTCACCAATCTTGTAATTCTTGCCGGTGTAGTACAAGATGCGCTCTGTCGTGGTTGTCTTGCCCGCGTCGATGTGGGCCATGATACCGATATTCCGATATCTCTCTAACGGATATTCACGCTTCGTTGCCATCTCATGCCGCCTCGATCGGCCAATCTCTGAATTGAGGATCTAATGACGCAACGCGCCATCCCTACATCCTCTAAAAGACACCAATCCCCTTGGGACCATCCCAATAGGACCATAGGCACCTAAACCACTAAATAATCGGCGTTTCATCGACCGCTTGGATTCGAATCGAGTCTCCACCATATCGTACCAGTGGCCTGACCACCAGGTCAGGCCATAAAACCGGTAAGTAACACCTAATAACAACCGGAAAGACCGGACCGACTACCTACCAGCGGTAGTGCGCAAAAGCCTTGTTGGACTCCGCCATCTTGTGCATGTCCTCACGCCGTTTTACCGACGCTCCAATTCCATTGGAAGCGTCGAGGATCTCGGCGGCGAGCCTAAGAACCATAGTCTTCTCCCGCCTGGACTTAGAGTGACCCACTAGCCACCGGATGGCTAAGGTGGTTGCCCTACGGGGCCTAACCTCGACCGGCACCTGATAGGTAGCTCCACCCACTCTTCGCGAGCGAACTTCGAGCTCGGGGCGAGTATTCTCGACCGCCCTCTTTAACACGGTGAGGGGGTCAGAACCCGTCTTCTCCTTGACCTGATCCAGGGCACCGTAAACAATATGCTCTGCGAGAGTCTTCTTCCCGCGTGAGAGGATCTTATTGACGAGCTGACTTACCAGAACCGACTTGTAGATCGGATCCGCTATCAGCTCTCTCCTTGGGGCTGGGCCCTTCCTAGGCATATCGCCTACTTCTCCTTCTTCGCACCGTATCGGCTTCTAGCCTGCTTACGATTCTTTACTCCGGCGGTATCGAGCGACCCGCGTATGATCTTGTACCGCACACCTGGCAGGTCCTTCACCCTTCCACCCCTAACGAGCACAATGGAGTGCTCCTGTAGGTTGTGTCCAACACCAGGAATATATGCGGTGATCTCGACTCCACTGGTAAGGCGCACGCGAGCGACCTTACGCAAAGCCGAGTTCGGCTTCTTTGGTGTAGTCGTATAGACACGGGTGCAGACCCCCCTGCGCTGGGGGGAACCCTTTAGTGCAGGGGTCTTTGTCTTAGACCTCTTGCTCTCCCGCCCCTTACGCACCAGCTGGGCAATAGTAGGCACGAATTACCTCTCCGTCATTGAATCGCTCACAAAGTGAGCCCGAACTGTTGGTCGGGACCAAAAGGCCCTACGACCCGACCTATCATGATACGCGCATCGGCCCTTAGTTCCTGCAGCATTGTAATTCTTACAGGAACAAAAGGGCCACCATGCGACTTTTATCCCTCCGAAGCGACTCCTCCGTCGGGATCCAATCCGGCATTCGGGTCAAAATCTCCATCCGACCCCAACACCGTACCCGAGTAGTAATCTTCGTCGACTTCGAACTCGTCGAAATCGTCAAACTCCCTGCTCGACCAGTAGTTGAGTGGCTTTGCATCTGGAGCAAAAGGAGCCATCTCCCTATAAGCGGGCATTCCAGTTCCCGCTGGGATCAGCTTACCGATGATGATGTTCTCCTTGAGTCCCAAAAGCGAGTCCGACTTACCCTCGATCGCCGCTTCGGTGAGTATCCGCGTCGTCTCCTGGAAGGATGCGGCGGATAGCCATGAATCGGTTGCTAACGAAGCCTTTGTGATACCCATCAGCTCGGGTCTTCCCTCCGCCGGACGGCTGCCATCGGCGGCGAGCTTGGAATTGACCTCGGCGTATACTCGAGTATCAACCCTCTCTCCCGGCAAGAATGGCGAGTCACCGGGCTCAGCGACGAGCACCCTGCGAAGCATCTGGCGGACGATAAGTTCGATGTGCTTGTCGTGGATGGATACACCCTGGTCCCTATAGACCTTCTGCACCTCTTCGACCAAGTACTGCTGGGTTTCCCTTATACCCCTAATCTCCAGGAGCTCCTTAGGATCCTTTGGCCCTTCAACCAAGGCGTCTCCGGCCTCAACTTCTTGGCCATCGTGGACCTCTAAGTGAGTACGAGTCGAAAGGAAATGGGTCTCATCGATCCCATCATCACCAATCACCGAAACCTTCCGGCCGTTCTCGTCATCCTCTATCCTGACGACACCAGTGGTACGGGAGAGAACCGCAGCACCCTTTGGAGTCCTAGCTTCAAAGAGTTCAACGACCCTAGGCAGACCGTGGGTAATGTCTTGGCCGGCAATACCACCCTGGTGGAAGGTACGCATGGTCAGCTGGGTTCCTGGCTCACCAATCGACTGGGCTGCGATCACTCCGACCGCCTCTCCAAGCTCAATGAGCCCAGTTGCCGATAGTGACTGGCCGTAGCAGACCGCACAGATCCCCTGCATTGCCTCACAGGTCAGCACTGATCTGACCCTGATCCTATTCACCCCTGGATCATCCCGAATCTCGGAAACGAGGTCATTGGTTAGTAGGGTACCAACTGCAATTACTCGGCCACCGGCCAGCTTGACCGGCTCGACCAGTGTCCTACCGTAGGCGCGGGTCTCAATATAGAACCTCTTGCCCGGCTCGTCTGGCTTGATATCTTCGAGCCAGATTCCCCTAGTCGATCCGCAATCGTCGGACCGGACGATCAGCTCCTGGGCAACGTCGACAAGTCTCCTTGTCAAGTAGCCGGAGTCAGCTGTCCTTAGGGCGGTGTCGGCGAGCCCCTTCCTGGCGCCGTGGGTGGAGATGAAGTACTCCAAGACCGAAAGGCCCTCACGGAATGAACTCTTGATCGGTCGGGGGATCATCTCGCCTCGAGGGTTGGAGACCAACCCCTTCATGCCGGAAATCTGCCGAATCTGCTGGCTGTTTCCTCGGGCACCCGAGTCCACCATCATGTCGAGCGGGTTGAAGCCGATTTGAGAAAGCATCGACTCCATCGCCTTTCCGACTTCCGAGTTGGCCGAAGTCCAGGTCTCTATCTCCTTCTGACGACGCTCATCGTCGGTGATAAATCCCCTCTTGAACTGCATCTCGGCCTTCTCTGCCTCTTTCTCGTACTTGTCGAGAATCTGGGCCTTGTCTGGTGGGGTCTTGACGTCATCTATCGAGATCGTCAAGCCAGACTGGGAAGCGAAGCGAAAACCGAGGGCCTTGATCTTGTCGAGGCTCTCCTGGACGATCGCCTTAGGATACTTAGCGGCGATCTCTTCGACGATCGTACCGATCGGCAGCGACCTCTTACCAACAAGTACGTTGATAAAACGGAAGTCCGCCGGTAGTGCGGTATTGAAAAAGACCCTTCCCGCCGTAGTCAGGACATCCTCGTACACGGGCAGCCCTTCGGAGTCCTCGCCGACTTGTCGCCTGAAATTGATCTTGGCGTGCAAGCCGAGGGTCTTCTCCTCGTAGGCCATCTCGATCTCGTGGATGCGCCTAAAGGTCCTGCCCTCGCCCGGCTCTCCTTCGACCTCCATGGTCAGGTAGTAGCACCCGAACACCATGTCCTGGGTCGGAACAGTAATCGGCCTTCCCGTGGCTGGCGAAAGGATGTTATTTGCCGAGAGCATAAGGATTCTAGCCTCAGCCTGAGCTTCCGCAGAAAGCGGAAGGTGAACAGCCATCTGGTCACCGTCAAAGTCCGCGTTAAAGGCTGTGCAGACCAATGGATGGATCTGTATCGCCTTACCCTCTACGAGCACCGGCTCAAAGGCCTGGATACCTAGTCTGTGCAGCGTAGGCGCACGGTTGAGCAGGACTGGGTGCTCTTTGATCACGTTGTCTAGCACTTCCCAGACTTGTGGTCTCCTCCTCTCCACCATCCGCTTTGCGCTCTTGATGTTCTGTGCGTATTCGAGATCGACGAGCCGCTTCATAACAAAGGGCTTGAATAGCTCGAGTGCCATCTGCTTCGGCAGGCCACACTGATGGAGTTGGAGGTTCGGTCCTACCACGATCACAGATCGACCCGAATAGTCGACCCTCTTGCCCAGTAGGTTCTGACGGAAACGACCCTGCTTGCCCTTCAACATATCCGAAAGGCTCTTTAGCGGCCTGTTTCCCGGACCGGTGACCGGACGGCCCCTCCTGCCGTTGTCAAAGAGTGCGTCTACGGCCTCTTGAAGCATCCTCTTCTCATTGTTGACAATGATCTCTGGTGCACCGAGGTCCAACAGTCTCTTTAACCGATTGTTACGGTTGATAACCCTTCTATAAAGGTCATTAAGGTCCGAAGTGGCGAAGCGCCCGCCGTCGAGTTGGACCATCGGCCTGAGGTCCGGCGGAATCACCGGAACCAGCTCTAGGATCATCGCTCTCGGATCGTTAATTCGCCTCCCCGCCTCGTCTCGTTGGTTAAACGCAGAGACAATACGGAGCCTCTTAATAGCCTTTTGCCTTCTCTGGTTAGGCAGCGACTTGCGCGTCTGCTCATTTATCTTCGAAGGGGCGAGGGGCTCGATCATGTCACGGAGCTTGCGCTCCTCCTCGTCGAGGTCGAGCCTACCGATAAGCTTGTGGATCGCCTCGGCGCCCATTCCGCCCTCGAAGTATTCGCCGTAACGATCCGAGATCTCCCTCCAGAGGATTTCGTCCTCGATAATTTGGCGAGGATGGAGATCACGAAACTCGTCGAAGGCCCGCTTTGCGAGTTCGATCTCCTGGTCGAAGCGCTCGCGCGCTATGGAGATCTCCTTCTCGCCGGTACGCTGGCGGGCACGGACTTCAGAGTCCTTTGCGCCTTGCGCCTCAAGCTCTGCTATCTCCTGCTCTAGCGCCTGAAGCCTACGTTCTATATCGATAGCCCTGGCGTCCTCGGTCTCTCTTAGCTCCTCTTGAAGCTCGGCTTCTAGATTGGGGAGCTCCAGGTGTCGGCGCTCCTCGTCTACCCAGGTAACCAGGTTGGCCGCAAAATAGATAACCTTCTCTAGCTGCTTGGCCTTCAACTCCTCTTTCGGAGTCGTCCCCATGAGCAGGTAGGCAAGCCAGCTTCTCGTACCCCGCAGGTACCAGATATGCACTACCGGAGCAGCCAACTCTATGTGGCCCATACGCTCGCGGCGAACCTTGGAGCGGGTCACTTCTACGCCGCAGCGCTCACAGACGATTCCTTTGAAGCGAACCCTCTTGTACTTTCCGCAGTAGCATTCCCAGTCACGGGTCGGCCCGAAGATCTTCTCGCAGAACAGTCCGTCCTTTTCGGGTCGAAGCGTCCGGTAGTTAATGGTCTCGGGCTTTTTAACCTCACCATGTGACCAGTTCCTAATGTGATCGGTCGTGGCTAGACCGATCCGAAGCTGGTCAAAGTTATTTACATCTAGCACCTATAGACCCCTCTCATTTCCACGGAGCTGGTCATCAAAGTCGGATCCACGTTCTGGGCGAGATAGGTCAATACCCAACTCTTCCGCAGTTCTATAGGCCGACTCATCTAGCTCTTTCATCTGTATCTCTTCGCCCGATGAGGAGATAACCTCCACATTCAGACACAGGGATTGCATCTCTTTTATCAATACCTTGAAGCTCTCTGGGATACCCGGCTCTGGGATATTCTCTCCCTTGACTATCGACTCATAGACCTTCACGCGACCGAGCACGTCGTCGGACTTGATGGTAAGCAGTTCCTGGAGGGCATATGCGGCTCCGTAGGCTTCGAGGGCCCAGACCTCCATCTCTCCAAAACGCTGACCGCCGAACTGCGCCTTACCACCCAAAGGCTGTTGGGTGATCATCGAGTATGGTCCGGTCGACCGTGCGTGGATCTTGTCATCAACAAGGTGGGCGAGCTTGAGGATGTAGACGTAGCCGACGGAAATCCTGTTGTCGTACTTCTCGCCGGTTCGTCCGTTGTACAACTCAGCCTTGCCGTCAATCCCGATGAGCCTTCCGCTCTCGTCCGACTCAGGGTTTAGATCCTCAAAGATCTGTTGAATCGTCGGCTTGATCCCAGCCTTGTCCTCCTCGTCCCAGTGGGCTCCGTCGAAAACCGGCGTAGCAATCCAGGTAGAGGGCTCGGTACGCGGACGTGTCTTGGTCTCCGTCCCACTTATCGGCGGCTTGGCGAGTTCATTACCCGACCATCCCCACCTTGCGGCGTAACCGAGGTGACTCTCAAGTACCTGCCCTACGTTCATACGGCTCGGGACGCCAAGTGGGCTAAGGATGATATCTACCGGCATTCCATTAGCAAAGTAGGGCATATCCTCGACCGGGAGAATCTTAGAAATAACCCCCTTGTTACCGTGCCTACCGGCTAGCTTGTCTCCCTCGGTAATCTTGCGCCTTTGGGCCACATACACTCTTACCAGCTGATTTACACCTGGGGGGAGTTCAGAAGTATCATCCCTGGTCGATACCCTGACGTCGATAACCTTTCCAGACTCTCCGTGAGGAACCTTTAGCGAAGTGTCTCGGACTTCCCTGGACTTCTCGCCAAATATGGCCCTCAAGAGCCTCTCTTCTGGCGTAAGCTCGGTCTCACCCTTCGGGGTAACCTTTCCTACGAGAATGTCTCCCGGACCGACCTCGGCTCCGATACGAATAATCCCACGCTCGTCGAGATCAGCGGTCACTTCGTCGGATAGGTTCGGGATATCCCTGGTAATCTCCTCGGCCCCGAGCTTGGTATCCCGGGCATCGATCTCGTACTCTTCAATGTGGATCGACGTAAGGACGTCGTCTTTTACCAGTCTCTCCGAGAGAATTATCGCGTCTTCGTAGTTGTAACCCTCCCAAGGCATGAAAGCCACTAGAAGGTTCTTTCCGAGGGCGAGTTCTCCGTTATGGGTAGATGGGCCGTCGGCGAGGACGTCACCCTTTTCCACCCTCTGACCCACCTCGACAAGAATCTTCTGATTCATGCAAGTGTTCTGATTGGAACGGCGGAACTTCAGCAGGCGATGCAGTTTGCGTCCCAGTGGAACCCCAAGCCTATTGGTCTGACCCGGGTCGTATTCGACCGTTATGACTTCACCAGAAACGTCTGTGACAACACCCGATCCCTCGGCCAAAAGAACATCGCCGGCATCCCTGGCAGCCCTCGCTTCGACTCCGGTGCCGATATAGGGCGCTTCGGGCACCACGAGGGGAACCGCCTGCTTCTGCATGTTTGCGCCCATCAAGGCCCTGTTAGCGTCGTCGTGTTCGACAAATGGAATAAGAGAGGTTGAGACAGAGACAATCTGCTTTGGGGAAACGTCCATCATGTCGATCTCCGACGGCGGCACAAAGTCAACCTCTGAGGTCAGTCCGTAGGTCGTCGTGTTACCCTCGACCCTTACGCCGGCCCCAAGTGGCGATCTTCTTGCTAGTACTCGATCTTCACTAAAGCTTCCATCAGGAGAGATCTTCGCATTAGCCTGGGCTATGACGTACTCCTCCTCCTCATCGGCAGCGAGGTAGACGATCTCGTCTGTTACCTTGCCGTCGACTACCTTTCGATAGGGAGTCTCGATGAAACCGAAATCGTTCACCTTTGCATAGGTTGCAAGCGCCCCAATTAGGCCGATGTTCGGACCTTCTGGTGTCTCGATCGGACACATCCTGCCATAGTGGGATGTGTGGACGTCTCGCACTTCGAATCCTGCGCGCTCTCTGGAAAGACCACCCGGTCCTAGCGCCGAAAGCCTGCGCTTATGGGCTAGACCCGAAAGGGGATTGTTCTGATCCATGAACTGAGAAAGCTGCGAAGTCCCAAAGAACTCTCGAATCGCAGCTACCACCGGCCTGATATTGATCAAGGTCTGAGGGGTAATAGCCTCGACGTCTTGGGTCGTCATCCGCTCGCGGACCAACCTCTCAAGCCTCGAAAGGCCGAGCCTCAATTGGTTCTGGATCAGCTCTCCGACGCTACGAACCCTCCTATTGGCGAAGTGGTCCTGATCGTCCATGCGATAGCCCGGGGCGTTGTCAGCCAGGTGGAGCATGTAAGTCGCAGTAGTGAGGATCTCATTTCGGTGCAAAACGGTCTCGTTGTCACCTGGATGTTCCAGATCGATTCCCAGGATCTCGGACATCTTGGTGATCTCTGGGCCCAGCTTTCGGGCTAACTTATACCGACCGACCTTGGTTAGGTCGTATCTCTTCGATGAAAAAAATGCATTCTCAAAGTAGTTTCTGGCTGCGTCGAGGGTCGGAGGCTCACCAGGGCGAGCCTTTCGAAAGATCTCAACGAGGGCTCCATCCTGGGTTAGACCGTCGGAACGCTCTTTCTCCCACTGAGCGCCAAGGTAGTCAAAGTGACTCACGAGCCTA
>JAKCBW010000062.1 GCA_021842145.1 Actinomycetes bacterium | reverse complement strand
CGGGCTGTTTCAAATGCGGAGGAGAACAAAGAGTCACTCTGGAGAGAGCCCCCATCCGTCTTTGAAAGCCTCCCGATTAGAGGGTCGGCTAACCTAGCCGCGGCGAGCGAAGTTGACGTTTAGCCGGTGATTGACGTTTAGCCGGTGATTGACGGTTGGCCGGTGATTGACGGTTGGCCGGTGATGGAGACCAGAAGGAAAACGCTAGTGCCACGGGAAGTAGCCGGGTACGGATTTTGTTGGAAATAAACGAGGACCCGGAGATTCCCGGGCCTGCGGGTTTGACGAGAAATAGGGGCCAGTTTTGGAGAGCATCGAGTTCTTCTTCGATCCAATTTGTCCTTGGGCTTGGATCAGCTCAAGGTGGGTAGAGGAGCTAGTTGACCAGGGTGCGGTAAAGTGTACCTGGAGGTTCATTTCACTGCGTGAACTAAATGCAGGCAAGGACTACGCATTGAATTTCCCACCCCGTTATCCCGAGATACACGGGCTCGGCCATAAGCTCTTGCGTGTCGCTGCGCTCGCCCGCGATGAGGGTGGGAATGAGGCGGTTGCGAGGTTTTACTCGGCCGCTGGTCGAGAAATCCACACTAATTCGAACAGGGAGACCTATCTCAATGGTGGGTCGATCGAGCCGATTCTTCGTGCCGCCGATCTTCCGAAAAGCATGGAAGAGGCTATGGATGAGGATCGTTTCGATTCAACGATCAAGGAAGAGACGGAGCTAGCGCTTTCGAGGACGGGGCGAGATGTGGGTACTCCTATCATTTCTCTATCAGGCCACGAAGATGTCTCCTTTTTCGGTCCAGTGATGAGTTCTATCCCAAAGGGTGATGACGCGTTGCGGCTATTTGAGGCATACAAAACCTTTGCGTCTTTTCCGGGATTCGCCGAGGTGAAGAGGTCGTTGCGCTTCCCACCGAGCTTCCTTTAGGCTAGGTCGAATCGTTTGGGCAGTTAGAATGTGTCGGCCATGTTGATAGCCGATTCCCTCTCAGTCGAAGTTGCCGGAAAATTTATCGTAAACGGTGTTTCCTTTCGCGTAAATCCCGGGGAGAAGGTCGGGATCGTCGGCCGGAATGGGGCGGGTAAGACGTCGATGCTACGCGTGCTTGGAGGCGAGGTCGCCCCGGCATCCGGTACCATACAGAGGGTTGGTCAGGTCGGCTACCTCAACCAAGAACCCAAAGCCGATCTTGCCATCGCAGAAGCGTCGGTGGTTTCTCGGGTCATATCCGGCAAAGGCCTCGATGAGATTTCAGCGCAACTTGAGCGGCTCCGTCTGCTCCTTGAGTCTGACCCAAGTGAAGCAAATATCAGGAGATATTCAAAAAAGCAAGACGAGTTTACTAACTTGGACGGCTATCAGGCAGAGTCTGAAGCCAAGAAGATTCTTAGTGGACTAGGGCTCCAAGAGAGTCGATTTTCGATGAAAATCGGAACACTTTCTGGCGGTGAAAGACGAAGGGTCGAGCTGGCGAGGATACTCTTTGCCGGAAGTGACCTGCTTTTGCTCGACGAGCCGACAAATCACCTTGACCTCGACTCAAAGAGTTGGTTATTGAATTTTATGCGTGCCTACCGTGGCGCACTAGTTGTCGTAAGTCATGACCTGATGCTCTTAGACGAAGCGATAACTCGAATATTTCATTTGGAAAGAGCCCAGGGCGATGGCGAACTTACCGAATACAAGGGTACGTTTACCCAGTACAAGAAGGCCCGGGAGCTCGACAAGCAGCGCGCCGCTAAACAGGCGGAGCGGCTTCAACACGAGATCACTAGGTTAGATACACTCGCTGATGCAATGCGACATCAAACTTCAAAAAGGGCAAGGATTGCAAAGACACTAGATAAGAGGGTCGATCGGCTCGAAGACAAGGTAATTGCCCCCCTTGCGTCGTATCAAACCAAAGTGAGCGCCAAATTGAAGGACCCTCCTCCGAGTGGACGAGACGTATTGACCGTTACGAACCTCTGCAAGGGCTTTGGAGGGCATGGGGTATTCGAAGACGTGAACTTGGCTATGTCCAGGGGAGAGCGCTGGCTGATCGTCGGCCTGAATGGTGCCGGGAAGACCACCCTGCTGAAGCTAATTTATGGAGAAATCCAACCTGATTTCGGATCGATATCCTTTGGCTACCAGGTATCGGCTGGATATTATGCCCAAGAGCACGAGAATCTGGATTACAACAAATCGCCCCTTGAACTCGTTCAGTCGAAGGCGACCGGAACAAATACCGAACTGCGCTCGATGTTGGCCAGTTTTGGACTAGTAGGAGACGTAATTTTCCAGCCTGCTGGAACTCTGTCTGGGGGTGAAAAGACCAAGCTATCCCTTACGCTCCTCGTTGCGGGCCAGCATAATTTGCTTTTGTTGGATGAGCCTACAAATAACTTGGATCCAGAATCAAGAGTGGCGGTAGGGAAAGCATTGGCCACCTGGCCAGGTACGATGCTGGTGGTTACTCACGACGAGGAGTTTGCGGCGGAGTTGTCCCCCGACAAGGTAATTGTCATGCCCGACGGATCAGTCGATTTCTATGGCGACGACTATCTCGAGCTGATCGCCATGGCATAACCGAATCGATTCGACTTTGAACAGGCAAGTCGAAATTCCGGGTAGAGCGCTATTTCTGCTCGGACGCTCCGGAGGCTCACTATTGAAAGGAAGCAGCAGCCGACTACAGATCTATCTGTTTTCTTAGCTGGCGATGGTGGTTCTGCTACTTTGAGGACTGCTCGGGTCGATTTCAAGAAAACAATGGAGCCCGGTGGGGGATACCGGGCTCCATGGACTTGTCTATCGTTGATAGCTATTCGAGTTGACCTCTACGTGATCAATGTAGTGAAATCGAAGGCTTCTTTAAAGCTAGAGTTTTGACAGGATGGATTCTGCGGACGAGACGGTCAGTCCACCCCCTGGCTCTACTTCTAAGGAAGTAACCACGCCATCTTGAAGGATCGCTGCGAAGCGCCTCGATCTGTTGCCCATTGCCGAGCCGTGGGCATCCAATACCAGACCCGTGGCGGATGCAAATTCGCCGTTACCGTCGGCCAATAGGGTGACCTCGTCTGCTATTCCCTGGGATTCTCCCCAAGCTTTCATGACAAAGGGGTCATTGACTGCCACGCAGAAAACCTTGTCGACGCCCTTGGCTTTAAGCTCGTCTGATCGGATTACAAAGCCGGGAAGGTGGTAGTCGGAGCAGGTGGGAGTAAAGGCCCCCGGAACACCAAACAGTACGACCTTGCCCTTACCGAGTATCTCGGAAGTCTTTACCTTAGTCGACTCACCTTTTTCGATCGCAACAATATCGACCGTTGGAATCGTATCGCCTACCTGAATCGTCACAGCAGCTACCTCGCGCATCTTTGTTGGTCCAGCTCTTTGCCCACCTAGTCAAGAACCAATAAAGGGGCAAGGTTATGCCGCGTTTTGGAAATTTGATTTAGGGCTACTCATAATGAGGAGTTCAAGAAGACCAAAACTGCCAGCTTAGATAGGCTCGCTTTAGTCACCCAGACGAGCTGGTGGGGTGCTAAGTTTGTTATTAATCGGCCATGGCCAGTAAGACTTACCATGAAAAGTTAACCGAGAGACTTGCCAGCCACCGCCCAATCTTGGGGTGGAACTTCGTAGATTACCACGCTGATCGCCTCTGGAGATACATTGAGGGTCTCTCGGACCACGTCGGTCAGCCTTTTGGCGAGCAACCTCCGATCCTCTGCGCTACTTCCTTCGAACATTGAGACCTGTATGAGCGGCAAAATACACCCCAACTGAAGTTAGATTCGAGCTTTCAAGGAGATCATACTGCAAATAGCGGTGAGAAAAGGACTGATTATCCCCAGAGTCCAGATGGTAGAGGCTCACAACGATCCTGGTTTCTTTGAAGCGGGTCTGTAACTTGTTTTCAGCCTTAGTTTCAACTGCGAGCTGGCTCACATGGGGGACCGATCCGCCTCCAGATCGCTTTATGAGGTGAATATTTCCGGATTCTTTCAGGATAGTTATATTCTTTGAGACAATGTCCGCAGAAACCCTACTACCTGGTAATTTGTCCGATAGCTTTCTCTGGTCAGCCCCCATATTGGAAAGTAGTGTGGGATCACTGAGCCGTAGAGGCTGACGGAATCTGCCATAAGAGCATGTCAGAAGGTATGTGTCCTCCCGTAAGCTCGAAGTTGCTGACAACTAAAAAGGTGCTAAAACGCAGTTAAACACAAAGACTGTATCGTTGCAGCTAGACGGCTTGGAACGACTCTATTGGACGTTTTTCTTTTGAAAGGCCGTCGTCTGGGGAAAAGATTTGTCGCTGTCCGGTAGGGCATTCTGGCACTATGTGATAGATTTAGGGGCGTGGTTCACTCGCGCTTCTGGCGTCCGGGGTTTCTGGCGGCATAAGGATTTGTGGCAAAGTCCTATGCATAACATGTTGGAGGCTCAGGTCAAGTGGGGGGGACCGTGTTTGACTGTGGACAAATGTCTCCGCAGTTAGTAATTGAAATAGGGAAGGTTTCAAGGGGCAAATGAGACTATCGCTTAAAAAGCGAGGCGCGACTTTCGTGGCTGGGGCCGCCGTAGCATCAATGGTGCTGGCGGCTTGTGGCAGCGGGTCGTCCTCGTCTTCATCTTCTGGTACGACGGCGGCGCAAACGAAGATCGCCGGCGGTACTGCATACTTCGCAGAGGGGCCTGGGGCACCTCCGAACTACATATTTCCAATGACACCGGGTCAGTTTTTCTCGATCAACAATCTCGCTCAGTTCCAGATACTCATGTATCGTCCGCTGTATTTCTTTGGAGTCGGACAGCAGGCGGTGATCAACAACTCATTGAGTCTGGCTAATCCACCGGTCTATTCGAACAACAATCAGACTGTCACGGTTACATTGAAGCCATACGTCTGGTCTGATGGCGAGACGGTGAGCGCCCGTGACGTGGTGTTTTGGATGAATCTACTCAAGGCAAACACATCGGGTTGGGCCGCTTACGTTCCGGGGTCATTCCCTGACAACGTCACTAGCTACCAGGCCACAAGCGCAAACACGGTCGTTTTCAACCTGAACAAGAGTTACAACCCGACCTGGTTTACCTATAACGAACTTTCTCAGATTACTCCACTTCCGATGGCGTGGGACAAGACGGCTGCGACCGATCCTACCCCTAGTCCTACTGCGGCGAATCTGCCGGATACGACGACTGCGGGCGCACAGGCGGTCTATAAGTTCTTAGATTCCCAATCGAGGGACGTCTCAACTTACGGCACCAATCCAATTTGGCAAGTCGTAGATGGTCCGTGGAAATTGTCATCCTTCACCACCCAAGGTAAAGCGGTATTCGTCCCGAATGCTAAGTACTCTGGACCGGTCAAGCCAAGCCTCTCGCAATTTGTCGAGTTGCCCTTTACCACAGATACTGCTGAGTTCAACGTCCTTTCCGCCGGTAACGGTGCAATTACTTACGGGTATATACCAGTCCCAGACCTAGCACAAAAGGCTCGTATAGTTAGTCAGGGATACACCTTTAATCCTTGGTATGACTTTGGTATCAACTACTTCGTTGAGAACTATCACAATCCGGTTCTTGGACCCGTCTATTCGCAGCTTTACTTCAGGCAGGCATTCCAGGAGCTGGTAGATCAGCCCCAGTGGGTTACCTCGTTCTACAAGGGACTAGCTTCGCCGACTTACGGTCCGGTTCCGACGCACCCGGCTAACCCATTTGCCGATGCGACTTCAATGACCAATCCGTATCCCTACTCCATATCAAATGCGATTGCACTTTTGAAGGCTCACGGCTGGACCGTGACGCCAGGTGGGGTAGATACCTGCACGTCTCCCGGATCTGGTGCAAATCAGTGCGGAGCTGGAGTAGCGGCTGGGACGAAACTTTCGATGGGACTCCAGTACATGTCTGGTGCGACTGCTTTAGCCCAGTCGATGGAAGCCCTGAAGTCAGCGGCGTCTCAAGCAGGAATTCAGATTGCACTGTCGTCTGCACCGTTCAACCAGGTCATTTCCAATGCTGTTACCTGTAAGCCGACCGACGCAAGTTGCAAGTGGACCATGGAAAACTGGGGCGGTGGCTGGGAGTACTCTCCTGACAACTACCCAACAGGTGGAGAGCTCTATGCGACCGGAGCTGGATCGAACTACGGAAACTATTCCGATCCTAAGACGGATGCTCTAATCAATGCGACCCACACCTCGGCTAACCCGCAAGCTGCTCTGAATGCCTATCAGGACTACCTTGTGAAGCAACTGCCGAACGTATGGCAGCCGTATCCTCCTTATGAATTGTCGATGATAAGTAACAAGCTCGGTGGAGTGACCCAGAACGCATACCTGGACTTGACCCCCGAGACTTGGTACCTAAAGGGCTAGTCTTATAACTTGATTCTGCCGCCCCGTTGGGGTTATCTCAGCGGGGTGGCGGAATATGTAAACTGGGTTGCTTAGGTCTTTCTGGCTAGTCCTGCGGGGCAAGTAGATTTGGCTGGGGGTTGTAACTTTTTATTACGGGGTGGTGCTGACACGGTGGTGTCATTTTTTATGTCTGGGAGTGTTTCCTTCGGATGACGGCATATCTGGTGCGAAGAATTGGGCAGTCGGTCATTGTCATCATCGGTGTGACGATAATCGCCTTCTTACTTGAACATATTCTCCCTGGTGGGCCGGCAAAGGGCCTCCTTGGGCCGAGGGCTACCCAGGTTCAGATTCAGGCGTTCAATCATCAATATGGGCTTGATCGTCCGCTGTTCGTCCAGTACTGGGACTATGTCGACGGACTGCTGCACGGAAATCTGCAGAGTTCATTCAAACTCAACGAGCCGGTGACGTCGATATTGCAAAGGGAGCTACCTAAGACGATTCTGCTGGTTGGCACCGCTTTAGTAATATCGGTTCTTATCGCCATTCCGGTTGGAATCGTTCAAGCGGTGAGGAGGAACAAGGCCCTCGACTATATCATCACCGGGGTATCCTTCATCCTCTACTCGATGCCATCGTTTTGGCTCGGACTCCTGCTCATAATAGCCTTTGCCGAGAAGTTGAAGTGGTTTCCAGCTGAGGCGCCTCAGGGGGCGACAATTGGCCAGGTGTTGACCGATCCCCGTGCACTTGTTCTGCCAATACTCACACTGACCCTTATCAACTTTGCTGCGTATTCACGTTATATGAGGTCTTCTGCTATTGAATCACTGGCGCAGGATTGGGTCCGGACCGCCAAAGCAAAGGGACTTTCTCAGAGGGTAATCCTCTTCAAGCATATGTTGAGGAACTCATTGATTCCGATCGCCACCCTCGTCGGTTTGAGCCTGCCCGGCGTCTTTACCGCCGGCCTTATAACCGAAGCGGTGTTTAATTATCCTGGCACCGGTTTTGATTTCTTCAATGCGGCTGTCAATCAGGACTATCCATTACTGCTCGGAATCATCTTGGTTGTAGGTGTCGCTACCGTGGTAGGTAACCTGCTCGCCGATCTGGCTTATGCAATCCTCGATCCTCGTGTCCGCTACGGATGATGAGGTTTTCTCATGAAACTATTCAATGTCGCTTCGAAGATATCTGTGACTAGGGGAAGAGTTGACTTTAGCCGATAAGACTGGCGAGATGCCAGAAAATGAGCCAGCGGGTGTCGATGCCCTCCCCGAGGGCGGTGAGGCGTATGTATCGGGGAGTGCCTGGAGGATGGTCCTTCGGAGCTTCTTGGACAACAAGCTCGCAGTGATAGGGATTACCTTCGTCGTCCTAATGGTCATATTCTGCTTCATTGGCCCACATTTTTATCACACTGATCAAATCAACACTTCGTACAACATAAATTTGCCTCCGGGCAAAGGACATCCCCTGGGAACGGACGAAAATGGTCGAGATGTCCTGGGACGGCTTATGGTTGGTGGGCAGAGTTCACTTGAGATCGGCTTTGCGGTCGCGATCATTGCCACCTTTATTGGGGTACTTTACGGTGCGATTTCCGGTTTTCTCGGTGGAGTAGTCGATACCGTGATGATGAGACTCGTCGACGTCATGCTAGCCATCCCGACACTTTTCATCCTGATCTACCTTGCATCGATATTCAAGCCAACCATCAAGCTTCTGATAGTGGTTATTTCCTTAGTCTCCTGGCTAGGACCGGCGCGCTTAGTTCGTGGAGAAGCGCTGTCCTTGCGTGTCAGGGAGTATGTAAAAGCCGTCAGGGTCATGGGCGGTGGAAGTAGACGAATTATTCTCCGCCATATCATCCCCAACACAATTGGGACGATTGTTGTCAATGCAACCTTCCAAGTCGCTGACGCAATTCTCGTAATGGCTAGTTTGAGCTTTCTCGGGCTGGGAATCCCGCCACCCGCAGCAAACTGGGGTGGAATGTTGTCAAACGGAGTCAACTTCATCTACGACGGGTACTGGTGGCTGATCTACCCAGCCGGACTGGCGATTGTGATCACCGTGGTGGCATTCAACTTTATTGGAGACGCACTACGGGACGCACTTGAGGTGAGACTCCAGAAGCGATGAGGATGCTCGAGACTTGATCCGGCATCGGAGCCAGCCTTGAAACTTGCTGCCTCTACTCGATCCGGAGATTAGCGACCTAGGACGAAAGTCTGAGACGGGCAGTACTGGCAGTTGTGAGTCGACCTATCGTGGTTTTTTCGATTTGGTCCTCGGCTATTGCGTTGAGTGTCATATCTCGAGTTGTTTCCAACTCCTTGGCTAACGTTGCGGTAGAGTTCCAATATGGCGGCGGGGACCTTCACTGGTGCTCACCGACGGGTAGTTTCGGGGGGCCTTCTTCACCTCACGAGCGGCGGGAGGACTCTTTGCTATGACCTTTGCGGGCTAAGCGAAGACGAGATCAACTGGGTGAAACCTCCGGTTTTCCGATCTACATCTGTACCGAGAGTCAACCGAGTAGTTTGAGGGCATGTTAATTTTCAAATAGCCGTCGGTCTCATTGCCAAGTTGCGAAGAGCGGTATGATCGCCCAAGAATGGGTTTGGGCGATCCTTGACCAGCTTTTGTCCTCTAGTGACACGGCGTTAACCATTTGATTATGCTTGGTCTGCAACAAGACTTGTGATGACTTGTCGCAGACTGCAGCGGGAGGTCAATTATGCCAACGTTGTCGCCTTGGAGAGGTCGATTGGAGTCTCTAACGGGAAGTGACACGCCGCCTGGTGGTCGGTACCAAAGTCCTGCATCGGTGGCTCTTGCTCTGCGCAAATTTCCTGGACAAAGGGGCACCTGGTCCGGAATCTGCAACCAGAGGGTGGATGGATTGCCGAAGGTATTTCTCCCCGGACGATCTCCCTCAGATCGGAA
>JAKCBW010000061.1 GCA_021842145.1 Actinomycetes bacterium | reverse complement strand
ATCTAGATCTGCTTTTACGCAGTTACTAATGAACGGGCGACGGTCCTCGCAAACGCCTTCGATCCTTCCAAGATATCCTTGGATGAGATTCCGGCCGAAGCGACAATCGACGCACCCTTGTTTACAAATGCCAGGGCGAGTTCGTCCTTAGCCCCGCGATAGCTAACTGCAAAGGTAACAAAGCTAGCGACGGTCTTGCCGTGAAGGGGTGGAAGAGAGTCGATGAACCTCATTGCGTTCTTCGCCGGGTGCACCTTGGCTACCACTAGACCCTCGACCCAAGCGCCAAAGACCACTAGGTCAGCCCCCATGATATCGTTCGACCGCGCCATCTTCGTCGAGACAACCTGGGTGGCATATCCGTGACGTCTCAGCTCGACGGCAATCGCCTCTGCGGCGGCTTTGGTATTCCCACCGTTTGATTCATAGACCAACACCGCCGACTGCATGGCGGGAGCTTCGATGTAAGCCGGATTCTCCGGAGACACCGGCGCTTTATTAGCGAGCTGGGAGATGACACCCCTAGCAGCGCTCATGCCCTGGGCCATTGCGGTAACCACAGTAGATGGGCCAATCCTCGCGTCACCAACGGACCAAACGCGGTCAGCTACCTGGAAGGCGGAGTCGAGTCGAACCCTTTCCCTGTCCGAAGCTAGCTGTGCGAGCTTTGGACTTCCTGCGTAGACACCGCTAGCGAGCCAACGACGATCGGGAACACCGGTAAAGGTAGGAAGTGACCCAAACTTGACATCACCCGAAACCTTTGTCCAGCCCGGATCGATTCGGTAACCCATTGCCAGAACCACCATATCGACATCGACCGAATAGGTCTTTGCCTCGTCCAGCTTTGGAACCGAAAGCGCATCAGACTGGCTGGTCTCACAGATGACCGCCGAACGAACCTTTGCGTTCTCGTCACCTACTAGTCGGGTAACGGTCCGGCAGAAGTCGACCTGGACACCCTCATGGCGTGCCTCGGCGATCTCGTCCTTCCTGGCTCTTGAGAATCTCTCGTCCATCCAGTCGATACAGATCGATGTTCCACCTAGGCGAAGCACCGTCCTGGCTACGTCCATAGCGGTGTTACCCGCTCCAAGAACGAGGACCTTCTTGCCTGCGAGCTCAATGCCGTGAGGGGTACCAAGGAGTTGCGCCTTCCCTTGATCCAAGAAGTGACTGGCGTCGACTACTCCTGCAAGTTCTACACCAGGGATCCTCGGAACTATCGGAGCCGTTGCCCCAGCGGAAATTACCACTCCATCGAAGTCCGCATACAACGAGCGCCAAGTCTCGGTCTCGATCTTGGTTGAGTAGCGGAACTCGACCCCAGCAGCACTCAACGCGTCTACGGTAGGATGCCATGCCGAGTTTGGCAAAACATAGGCCGGGATTCCCCAGCGCATGACTCCGCCGGCTTCCTCGTCGGCTTCGAAGACGGTTACCTTTGCTCCGGACTTTGCTAGCTCGTATGCGGCACCAAGTCCAGCAGGGCCCGCCCCTACCACGGCGACGGAAACTCCGGCGTCGGCGGCTGGGACCACCGGTACTGGTTCGGTATTGTCGGCGATGAAGCGCTCTAGGCGTCCGACCGCAACGCCACGCCCACCAGCCAGAGACCAGGTACAAGAACCCTCGCACTGAGTCTGCCAATCGCAGACCCTAGAGCAAGCCCCGGGCATACAACTGGTCAAAGAGAGTATTTCACGTCCGTGTTGGAGGTCTCCATCGACTATTGCCTTGATGAACTCAGGGATATTGTTGTGCGTCGGGCATCCCCGCACACACGTCGGATCCGGGCAAGATATGCACCTCGCCGCTTCGATCTGAGCCTCCTCCAAGGTTGCAAAGCCCTGGCGGACTTCGTGGGTGGACTCAAGCAGCTCCTCGGGGAACAGATCCGAGGGTACCAGACCTTGCGTGGTCATCATCGGGCCCTCGATGACTATTGCGCTAAATGGACAGGTCCGCTGACATTGCCTGCATCCTACGCAGAGGTCTTGGTTTGCCTTTGCAATCCAATTGTCCGGATCCAGTGACAACGCCTCCGTAGGACACCGGACTATACATTCCTGGCAGCCGGCGCATCGATCGTGCAGCACGTGCACTACCGGCCGATCCAGAACCTGGTGCTTACCTTGTGAGCTTGTGCGCTCTCCTATGACTGTCATTTCAAAACTCCAAATCTTGTCTTATCAGAAACTTGCTTGCCTAGTACAGATCTAGCTACGACGCTGCGTGCATCGGCATATAGACGATTGTCGCAAGCACGCTTATGGCAAAGACCATTACGAGAGTCGCTGTAACGACGGCCCTGGGGCGGCTCGACTGTGGCCCAAGGTCTCTCTGGGAGATCCGGTATGCGGCATAGAGGCTAGCGGCGGTGCCGAGGCCCATCACTGCAAGCTGAACCGAGACGATCGAGGGGTCACTGAGGAGCCTAGTGTTGTAGATTCCAGGGTGCATCCCAAGGGGATGAACAATCGCAGACCCAACCCTAGTCACGTGCTTGAAGAACTTAGGAAGCTGGCGTGAGAAGTAGTCTGCGCCGGTGATCGGGATAAGTGCGTAGGCGATGGTCGTAAACCAGCTCGACTTAGACGAAGACCCGGCCAAAGGCTTTGCGATCGCCCTAACAAGCATCGTAAGGGCCCACACTGCGAGGGCGCCTAGTCCAATGCCGCCCAGATAGGCCACTGGATCGGGATAGTGTGGCCAATGAAGAATCGAATTGAGCTTGTCATCGATGGTTCCATACCATCCCAATGCGTTGTACTGCTGATAGAAAACCAGTCCGAAGAGGGCGGCAACTGCGATTCCAATATCCAACCTGCGCTTGACGGGTTGGATAACCGAAGTAAGCGGGGCCTGAACGAAAAGTCCGATGTTGTCCGAAGGGCAGGACTTGTAGCACTCGGAACATAGTCCGCATAGCGCATTCGAGTCAGCACTGCCGGGCCAGGTATACCAAGGGCAACCAAAACCGTCTTCGGATCCACGCATGCAGTCCTTGGTCTGACACGACATGCAGACCTCACGATCGCGAGTCCTGAATCCAGAGACCATTCCCATCGAGCCGACTGAGCCGATAAGCGAGGAAAGCGGGCAGATATAGCGGCAGAAGCTGCGGCGCTCAAAGACTAAGAAGGAGAGCAGCGCCGTTGTAACGATTCCAATAACCATAAAGGAGGTGGCTATCGGGGCTCCAGGTCCTGCGATGTTGAAGTACTCCTCGATGAAGGTCAACAAGATGAAGGTCGCCACCGAAATAACCAGACCATAACCGGCCCAAGACTCGGGTACCTTACGTCCGAGGCCCAAAGCCTTCTGGGTCCTCTTGAAGAAGGTCTTCCTCTGGATCCATTCTCCGAATCCACCGAAGGGGCACATCGAGCACCACGCCCTGCCGACTACAACCATCATCACAAAGACGAGGCAGAACCAGAGGTACCAGGTAATCGCTGGACCAAAGTTCCGTCCCGGGTCCGTTACGCCAAAGATACCAACGGCGATAACGATCCAGAAAATGATCTGGTTGGGAACAATGAGAAGGAACTGGAACTTCCTGTCCTTCATCGCTCTGGCGAGAAACTTGCCGATCACGGGAAGACGCGTTACGTCAACCCCAGGATCGGTGGTCTTGAAATGCTCTTTTGCCTTCTCACCTTGAAATGGGTGGAGATTAACCGCCACCGATATCGGATCGTTTCTCAGGCCAATTGGCCGATCCGACTCCACCACGCCATCTTGGCTTGGTGAACTTCCTTGCTTAAGTGTCACTTGACCCTCCATACAGTACTGTCCCCAACACGACCTGGTCTCGCTCCCTGACTGACACAAAGAGACCTAAGTCACGTTGATAAATTTGTAAGGGCAATGCAGCATCAGAACCAAGGGCAGAATTGAGGTATTAGTAGGGACTTTCGGCCCTTTACTAATATCTTTCCATACTGCTTTTGCCAAACGGCGAGTGACCATGGCCCAAGGTGGGCATCCAGACGGTCTGACCTTCACACTACTGTCCCCCCTTTGGCCCCGATCTGAGTTCATCAGTAGCTATACCCTTTACTTCTCTCGCACGTTATGCCTTCCTATCAGCACGGGTACCTCGTATACCCCTTTGGGTTCCTTGACGGCGACTTTGTTGGCTAGTTTCTGCGTCTTTATGCAAATTCGCAATATTGCATCAAAGCAATAAAGCATCTGCTATATTTGATAAATCAAGGTTTCTCAGGATACTCACAGGAAGAGGATTGCATGGGAGTGCAGAGTGTGGTCCAGGCGACTCCGCTTTACGAGGTAAAGGCGGAGTTCTTCAAGACACTCGGACATCCATCGAGAATCAGGGTGCTCGAGCTACTGAGCTCCGGACAGAAGTCTGTTTCTGAGCTGCTACCCCTCGTCGGGATCAACCCACCGCACCTCTCGCAGCAACTCGCAATACTTAAAAGAGCAGGCCTGGTTCAAACTCAACGCGAGGGAACTTCGATCTACTATTCGCTTGCCTTCCCGGAATTAATAGAGGTGCTGGCGCTGGCACGTAGGGTACTTATCGATGTACTCGCCGAGAGGGCCGGCCTACTAGTCGACCTTCAGGCTTCGGCACCCCTTCCCTATCCGGGAGAGCTATAACAGTCGATGCGGTCCCAAATTGAGAAGTCCCATATCAACCGGGATAGCGAACTGCGGCTGATGCAATCGTGATCCAGCAGCTATTGCGGCGAATTATCCACATCGGCAAAGTAGCCGAGGATCTTGGCCAACTAGAGCAGAGCGTTTTGACCACCGGAGCCCTGACAAAGGGTTCGATAAAGCTACGTCACGTCGATTGCGGTTCATGCAACGCCTGCGAGGTCGAACTATCAATGTGTTTTTCCCCTAGCTACGACCTAGAGCGGTATGGGGTCAGCCTCACCGCTTCGCCCCGTCACGCCGACGGACTTCTAGTCACCGGGATAGTAACGATGAACATGAAGGGCCCACTTCTAGACGCCTACAATGCGGTTCCATCGCCGAAGGTGGTGATCGCCGTCGGAGACTGCGCCTGTGACGGAGGAACTTTCAAAGAGAGTTACGCATACGCCGGCAGCTGCGAAGACCTCCTTGAAGTCACCTTGAAGATACCGGGTTGCCCACCGGAACCCACCGAGATCATCGGGGCGATAAGAAGGGTATCCGCCCGATGAGCATTGTGGCCCCTTTGGCAGTGGACACCGAGATGCCCCAGAGAAGCGACGATCGGCTCTGGTACCTCACATCTAGCGTCTTGACCGTGCTAATCGGAGTTTTCGGCGTCGCTGTCAGCTTGCGGATGATATTCGGTTCAAAGATATCGCTATCTATTAGTTCCATACTGCCCTTAGCGGGGCTGCACCTATCGTCAGACGGCCTTTCGGGGCTTTTTGACCTCATTACCTCGGTAGTCGCGATAACGGCGGGGATCTACGTCTACCCCTACCTCGTTCACTCAAGATCTCCGAGGACGACTGCGGCTTTCATCCCACTCTTTGTAATGACCATGTTGTTGGTTCCCGTGGCGTCGAGTTACTATGACTTCCTTTTCTTCTGGGAGGCCATGGCTTTAGTGTCAGCGGTCCTCGTTCTCGCAAATCACACAAAGACAGAGGCGCTCAAGGCCGGGATGTGGTACATATTCATGTCGCAGGTCGGTTTCGCTATGATCCTGGGGTCGCTAGCCTACCTAAGCGCTCACAGCCCAACTGGCCTACTAATTGGGGGCTCAGGGGCGCTAAAGGGCATCCCAACCTTGACGAAGAACGTAATCTTTGTCTTCAGTTTCTTTGGATTTGCCTCCAAGTCCGGCCAACTCCCACTGCATAGTTGGCTCCCAAAGGCCCATCCGGAAGCCCCGACTCCGGTCTCGGCCCTAATGAGTGCAGCAATGGTCAACCTGGGGATCTACGGGATTATCCGGGTAGACATAAAGGGTCTGGGTCCCGCTCCGATCTGGTGGGGAGTTTTGATTATAACTATCGGTGCAACCACCGCTGTCTATAGCGCCCTGCACTCCCTGGTCTCCTCGGACATCAAAAGGCTCCTTGCATGGTCCACGGGCGAAAATATGGGGATAGTGATATGCGCCTTGGGGACATTTGAAGTGCTCAAGTCCGCCCACAACCTAAACATCGCCCAGGTTGCACTGGCAGGTGCGATCCTGCAACTCATGGGGCACAGCCTCTTTAAGTCGTTGGGATTCATCTCAGCGGGATCGGTGATAGCCTCGGCCGGAACCCGAAGCCTCGACAGTATGGGGGGCATAATCCACCGAAACCCCATTTCTGCAATGGGTTTTTCGATTGCCGCACTCGGTGCTACCGGACTACCGCTGGGAGCGGGATTTGTCGGAGAATGGCTACTGCTCCAATCACTAATTCATACCCTACCTACAAGGTCCACGGTACTAAATGTGCTGATGCCAAGTGCCGTGGGACTGCTGGCGTTGACCTTTGGTCTAGCGGTGGCGGCCATGACCAAGGCGTTCGGCGTGGGGATGCTCTCTAGACCGAGGAGCCAAGGCGCTGCAGAAAGTGCAAAGACCCCACGCTGGGAGGCAATCACTATTTCAATCGCAACGCTCTTGTGCATTGCCTTTAGCTTCAACCCCGCCTTGGTCTCAAAAATTGTTCGGTCGGCGAGCCAAGCGACACTCGGCGTCAGGACGAAGGGTTCGGTCTCGATCCTCGGTCACATCACCCTACGTGGGGTAGGGGGATCGATATCTCCCCTCAACCTCGGACTCAGTGTAGTCATTGGCGCCATCCTTTTCGCTTCGATCACCGAGTGGCGTATACGTAAAAAATCTCGCCAGCTTGACGTCCCACTTTGGGCGTGTGGCAGTAGCCAACCATCCTCGAAGATGCAGTACAATGCGGTCGCCTTCGCTCAGCCACTGGAGAGAATCTTCAACCTGGTAGTCGCTACCCAGGAGTCCCTCGGAACCGAACACGCAGACTCCGACATGTTGATACTGCAAAGCGCAAGCTACGAAAGGTCGAATTCAGACATCTTTGAAACCCGGCTCTTCCCGGTTGTTGCCCGTGCGATGAGCAACCTATCACGCCTGGTACAAAAGGGTCACTCCGGAAAGATACGCAATTATCTAATCTACGGGGCCATCGGTTTCATTATCGTCCTGGTGGTAGCGAGGTGAGCAGGACCTTTTTATTCTCCGGCCTCCCGGTTTTGCAACTCATAATGCTCGGTTTGGTAGCACCGATAGTTTCGGGAGTCGCAAGACAGATCGGTGCAAAGCTCGAAGGGCGCCAGGGTGCTGGGGTGCTACAACCCTATCGAGAGCTCAGAAAACTCTTTCAAAAAGAGACCTTGGAGCCGTCCACAAAGAGCATCTTCTTCACATTCGCACCTTATGTATTGGCTTCTACCACCGCAGTGATATCTATGGCCGGACCATTTCTGGCCACTGAAAACTCCTTTAGCTCCTCCTCGGATCTGCTCAGCGTAGTAGGTCTCCTCTTTTTGGGCAATATCGCCGTTGCGTTAGCGGGGCTCGACACCGGTACATCCTTCGGGGGCATGGGGGCTTCAAGAGAATTAACGGTCTCATCGCTGGTGGAGCCGACGATCCTGGTCGCAATATTCGCTCTATCCATCCCGGCCCACTCGAGCAACTTGGGAGCGATAGCCGCAATATCGATCAGCAACCCAAACCTCATCTTCGCCCCGGGCTCGCTTTTGGCTCTGGCAGCATTCGTGGTGGTAGTACTAGCAGAGGCGAAGAGGTTCCCGGTTGACAACCCGTCCACCCACCTAGAGCTGACAATGATCCACGAGGCAATGCTCCTTGAATACAGTGGTCCTCGTCTAGCGGTGATCGAATGGGCGTCCTCTTTACGTCTTACCATACTGCTCGGCCTCATTGCCAACCTCTTCTTCCCGATTGGCCTATTTAGGGTTGGCCAAGCACCCATCCTCCTGCTCGTCTCTTGCTTGGCCTTTTTGATCAAGGTCTTACTGCTCGGCTCAATACTCTCCTTCGCAGAAGTATTTATGGCAAAGCTCAGGCTCTTTAGAGTCCCCGAACTGCTGGCCAGCTCCTTTATTTTGGCGTTGCTTTCGGTTGTCACCTCCTACTTCTTCACGGCTACGAGGTAGAACAGATGACTAACTCATCCCTGATAGACCTAGCGAGCGCAGCACTCTTGCTAAGTGGCGTATTCATTGCCAGTTATAACGACCTCGCGCGGCAGGGCAGCCTCCTCAGGCTGCAGGGACTAGCACTCGCAGCGATTGCGTTCCTGATGGCATTCGAACACAACTCATTGGACCTCTGGATCGTAGGATTGCTAGTCCTCGTGGTGCGAGCCATTGTTCTCCCGGGCCTCGTAAAATCGGTGGCCAAGCGAATACCGACCGAGAAGGATCGATCCCACTCTCGGGTATCCAACACAACCTCCCTGCTCATTTCCGGGGCGTCTACGATCGTTGCCTACCTGGCTACCATACCGCTAAGCCACCTAGATTCCTCGAGCACCACCAAGGCTTCCTCAATTGGACTAGCACTGGTCCTCATCGGGGTACAGATCCTCATCACGAAGAGGATGGCGGTAGGTCAGATAGTCGGGTTCTTGGTGCTCGATAACGGAATCGCCGCCTTTGGATTTCTAGCGACCCTTGGGGTCCCCTTACTACTGGAACTCGGGGGCAGCCTCGACTTACTCTTTGCGATCCTTATCATGGGGGCACTCACCGACAGGATGATAGTGAAGTTTGGAACCACTGACGTAGACGAACTATCCGAGCTAGGCGATCGATGAGCCAACTACTAATCTCCGTTGCACTGCTGGCTCCGGTAGTCGCAAGCCTCCTTAGCTTTTCGCTAAAAAAAGCGAAGGTCACAGAGAGGATTTCGATCGTTACGAGTCTGATACTTTTGGCGATATCTATCCTCGGCATGACTTCGGTTCTCGACCCGGGTCGAGTCGTATTCGACGGACTTTTCAGGCTTGATCGACTCGCCCAGATCATGCTCCTGGTGATCGGGTCGGTATCAACCCTCGCCGGTTGGGCGAGTATCAGCTACCTAGATAGCATGGAACTAAGCCACAAGTTCTCCACAAACCCTCAAGCTCCGCCACCGAATAGACGCACCTACTGGGCACTATTCAACATCTTCAGCTTCGCCATGGTACTAGCGGTACTCTCCAATAACCTCGGTATAACCTGGGTAGCGATCGAGGCGACCACAATCGCAACTACATTCCTCGTCGGATTCAAAAGGACGCCCCTTTCGCTAGAGGCAGCCTGGAAGTACGCGATGATCTGTTCCTTCGGCATAGCCATCGCGCTCCTGGGAGTAAGCGTCGTCTATTTTGCTGCGACCCATAGTGGACTAAGTGGTTCTCAGGCCCTGCAGATCAACGTCCTCACCACGCACTACCGACTTCTAGACCATTCGGCCATGCGGCTAGCGGTAGGGCTGATG
>JAKCBW010000060.1 GCA_021842145.1 Actinomycetes bacterium | reverse complement strand
TCCGATCTAATGGCCCGATGCCTTGGCGGTAGAGGCGGCGATCTTGATGGAGCCGACCGGCGTCAGCCTCGAAGCGGGTTGTCAAGGGACTATGCGAGCCAGATTGACAATTGCCGGAAAGCGGTCCCACTCGGCTCGACCCCATAAGGGGATCAATGCGATCCATCGAATTGCACCATTTTTGCAACGCATTGCAGCTGAAGATCAGAGGTCCGTGGAGTTGGATGGCTGTACCTTTCGTGAAGCACTTTCCGTGGTGAGGATTGCTGGCGGCATTGCAAATAACGTCGTACCGGACCAAGTTGAGGCGACTATCAACTACCGATTTGCACCCGACAGAAAGACGGAGGAGGCCTTTGCATATCTGGTCTCGCTATTCGAAGGGCTAATGGATCCAGAACTTGGAGATTCCCTTGTGCTGGTCGATTCGGTGGATGGTGCCTTGCCGAATTTGAGTAATGAACTATTAGATCGGCTCTCGAGACGAGTCCACGTCAAGCGTGCCAAGCTTGGATGGACCGACGTTGCGACATTTTTTGACCGGGGGATCGCCGCTACCAACTACGGGCCGGGAGACCCAGAGCTGGCTCACAGTGCAGGAGAATGGGTAGCGGTCGATGAGATATATCGAGCCTTCGAGGTTTTGTCAGAGGTGCTTGCGAACTGATGGCGCCTCGGCGTCAAGCGCTGTGCGCTGGTCGTCGCAAGTTTGACCTGACTGCTTCTTTTGTTGGACGTCCACTCTATTTTGGACCATGAGGCTCGATGGCTATCTTTCCGCGAGAAAGAAAGTTAGCGGAGCCGACCCGGGACCAATTTTTGCGACTAATGCCTTGTCGAAAATGAAGACGCCCCTCGGACCAGCTATTCCGCACGGGTCCACGTGGTCGTAATTTGCTGCCAGGCGATGAGGATTAGCGGGACTACTAGAAGCTTCTAACGAGAGCCACTACCTTACCGAATATTGAAACTTCCTCGTGATTTGCCCTAATTGGTTGATAGTTCTTGTTGGCGGGAAGAAGTTCCACCTCTTCGCCGAGCTTTGAGAGAATCTTGACCGTGGCCTCGTCCCCGAATATACCGCAGATGACCACCTCGCCAACTTCGGCGACTTTTTGCGCCCTCGCGACTACCCAGTCATTTTCAAATATGCCCATTTCTACCATCGAGTCGCCCCGGACCTTTAGTGCGAAGTGATCTCCGTTGCCGACCATATCCCGCGAAAGGACTAAGTCTCCGTCTCGATCTTCGAAGGCAACAACGCCGGTACCAGCGGCCACTCTACCCAGTATCGGAATTGTTACGGTTTCAGATTGTTCACCAACTGATTCGGAGAGCTGACTTAGCTTGGTGGGTTGATTTAGCTTAAGTGCCCTTGGCTTATTGGGGTCTCTCTCGATGAAGCCGTCCCTCTCCAGCGACCTTAAGTGGACCTGTACCGACGCGGGTGAAGCCAAACCCACTGCGCTCGCAATTTCACGGACGGTTGGAGGGTATCCATACTGATTCTGAAAGTCGCATAGGAATTCGAAAATTTGTTGTCGCTTGCTCGGTTTCAGGTTCAAATGACCCTCCTTTTCAACCATTTGATTCAATATACCATTTGTGACCTCGCAGTACAAACAAATGTTCGAAAATATTTGTCTATGTCACACCCATGTGATTCAATAGGAACATATGTTTGATATTGGAGGTACGTGATGGCCTTGTTGGTGGATCAACTGAGCGAATCTTCTGGTGACGGTGTAATGACCGAGACTTTGCCGACAGGGTGGTACGTCGGTGAAGTCTCCTACTACGAGCGACCAAGGTTGTGGGTGATCGATGGTGCCCTGTCTGATAACGGTGGACGAAGGATCTCCTCGAAGAGATTATTTCGTCTCGTCCGTAGTGTGCTCATACTGCTCATCTTTGTCGCTGGAGGGAGCCTTCTCTATTCGAAGGTCACAGCGGGAACTCCTTCTGCTAGCACTTCGGTCACCTACACGGTAAGGGCGGGTGATACCCTTTGGTCGATAGTGCAGAGATACAATCCAAACTCAGACCCTCGACCACTGGTTCAGCAGCTCCAGGGCGAGCTTGGTACAACGGTAATTACACCGGGTGAGAAAATCGTCGTCCCATTCGATCGTTAGTGGATAGGATCGGTAATGGGTCACACGCTAGGGGGTCGTCGCAGGGCTGTCGGCTCGTTCCTAGGACTTCAATCGTCGACCCGGGAGTGGTTTTGCGCTGTCCGTTTTGTTTGTGTTCAGATGTCCGAGTTGTTGACTCGAGGGTGGTTGAAGAGGGTAATGCCATCCGGCGAAGGCGCGCCTGTGAAGGATGCAAGAGGCGTTTTACCACCTATGAGCGGATAGAGGAATCACCATTCTTAGTGGTGAAGAGGTCCGGAGTTAGAGAACCCTTTGAACGTTCCAAGGTAGTAGCGGGGATGCGGGCTTCTCTAAAGAACAGGCCATTTTCAGATTCCGATCTTGAATCTGCGGTTAGCGAAATCGAGGACAAACTCAGGTTGGTTGGAGACGAATGCTCCACCGACCAGATCGGATTACTGGTACTCGAGTGGTTGAAGGCAAATGACGAAGTTGGATATATTCGCTTTGCCTCTGTCTATAAGGGTTTTGAGGCCTGGCACGACTTTGAGCGTGAGGCGGTAAGTCTGGTAAAAAAGTACGAGACGTAACCTATCTTGTGATTGAGCCACCCTTTGAAGCGGCCTTCAGACGTAGATTGGATATCAATCCTTCTGGTGGCGGTATCGCAAGTGTAACTCCAACGTCTGCATTCGTTACTCGAGGTCGGGCTCCTCGGGTAGTTGCAGTCTTGACAACTCAGTCGATATTTCGGGGTGAATTTTCCTATTTCGAACCTAAAGGAAGTTGAATTACCTCCTTCGGGCACGCAGAGCCCTAACCTATAATTGCGTGGAATTCAAAAAGGGAACCTTTAGGCAGGACGACTTGGAAGTGGCTAGCTCGACAGACTCTATCTATGTGGTCTCTCGCTCAGCTGCGATAAATGCTTCTCGGGAGGCCATATTCGACTTACTGTCCTCTCCTTCCCGTCATCACCTTTTTGATGGATCGGGTACAGTTCTTGCTGAGCTCGAGGGCCCCGAAAAACTCTATTTGAACGCCAAATTCAGAATGTCCATGCGTCGTAGCGCTATTAGCTATCGGATTTGGAATACCGTGGTGGAATTCGATGAGCCGACGGTGATCGCGTGGCGACACGTTGGAAGGCACGTTTGGCGTTTTGAACTAGAAGATATCTCGAGTGAATTTGGACCAGCTACCCGGGTTACCGAGTCGTTCGAGTGGGGGAATGTCCATTCGAAGTTTCTGTATGAAGTGCTCAAGTATCCTGCTCAGAACGGAAGGGCTATCGAGGCAACGCTCGAAAAGCTGGCGGAATTGGCCTCTAACGGCCAGTTGTAAATTGCCAAGCTGATGGGCGTGAAAAACTAAGAACTCCAGCTCGTTTGAGTGGCGATGTTAAGCGTGCCACCTTCTGCGGGGCTAATTAATTGAGGCTGCTCGCCCGGTTGGCAGCGGCTAGGAGATTCAGCACTCAAATTGCCCTTCGACGGTCAAAAGCGTTCCTCCTGGTTGGGGTGGGTGAGGTGAATTTGTGCCCGGTTGTGCAGATGAGAGCTAGGATGATGGTCGGAGACTAGTCGTCTAGATAGTCGGCTTCGACATCCATTACCAGGCTTTTCTTGATCAGACCCCTAAACTCGTTAAATATAAAAGGGTTCGAGGCGATCGTAAGTGTACGTTGAGCGACATCTTGGTTCAGTGAACCTACTTTGGCGCCTGCCTCAGTAGCGATAAGTTCGGCAGCTTTGTAGTCCCATGGCCAAAGTCCCTGTTCGTAGAATGCGTCTAATCGCCCACAAGCAACCCAGCAGATATCTATTGAAGCCGCTCCCGCCCTTCTTATATCTCGAAAGGTCTCTACCATGGCCAAAAGTGTCTGGGCTTGACGCCCCCTACGCTTGGAATCGTAAGAGAACCCCGTTCCAACTAGGGCATCTTTGACCGAGGTGATAGAAGTGGGGGAGATCGACTTTCCGTTTCTACTCGCCCCGCGTCCCTTCTCGGCGCGGTAGAGTTCATCATTTCCGATGTCATAGACCACCGCGGCGACGCATTGATCTTCATGGATCACAGCGATTGATACCGCGAAGTTAGGGATGTCATAGACGAAGTTTGTGGTTCCATCAATTGGATCGATAACCCACGTATACTCAGACTCTCCTTGATAACTGGCCTGCTCCTCGCCGAGTATGGAGTCCTCGGGCCGAACGGCCCTCAACTCGGAACGGATCATCCTTTCAACAAGCTCGTCCACCTCCGTGACGACGTCGGAACGAGAGGATTTTTCGGCGATCTCCTTCGGTGAGCCGTGCGCAACTATCAGATCTTTGGCTTTGATCGATAGTTCTGTCGCCAGCTCGAGGAGTTGTGTGTTAGTTGTCACTCCTAAAGGTTAGGAGCGAATATCTTAGATTTGGCCCGTGCTAACGTCGTTGTTATGTCTCATGCGCCGGATTTGATTGACCTACGTTCAGATACCGTAACCAAGCCGACGGACGAAATGCGAAAGGCGATGGCTGAAGCGGAAGTCGGCGATGATCGCTACGGCGAAGACCCAACGGTTAGACGGCTCGAGGAGCTTTATGCCGAGTTAGTCGGCAAGCAGGCGGCACTTTATCTCCCCTCTGGGACCATGGCGAACCAGGTAGCCCTGCGTAGTTGGACCAGCCCCGGTAGTGTCGTACTCGCCGGAAAGAATCAACACCTGGTCCAATTTGAACGAGCCGGAGCGGCAAAGAATTCAAACATTCAGTTCGGACTGATTCGAGAGACCGACGGAGAACTCCGAGCCGACGATTTGAGCGAGGAACTCCAACTTCAGATCCATTTTGGCCTGGAGGTTTCCCTGGTGTGTATTGAAAACACCCATATGCCATCTGGGGGGAGGCCTTGGAAGATTGATCATCTTGAGGAACTGAAAGCTGCTATCGGCGCAATTCCGTTGCACATGGACGGTGCCCGATTGTTTAACGCGTCCGCTGCCACTGGAATCAAGCCGAGTGAATATGCGTCACTGGTCGATTCGGTGATGTCGTGTGTATCAAAGGGCCTGTCAGCACCGATCGGTTCGATTCTTGCCGGGTCCGAAGACTTCATTGCGAGAGCAAGAACCGAACGGCAGATACTCGGTGGCCAGATGCGGCAGGCTGGGGTTATAGCCGCAGCGGGAATCGTCGCCCTTGAAACGATGGTCGATAGATTGGTTGAGGATCATCGGCGGGCCAAACTTCTGGCAACGGCCGTGGCGGATAGATATCCCGAATGCGGTCTCGACCCGGCGGCGGTCGAGACGAATATCGTCGTGTTCGAGCACAAAGATCCGACGGGTTTTCTTAACTATCTGCGCGGAAACGACATCTTGGCCGGGACGATATCTCCGGGCAAAGTAAGGTTGGTAACCCACAAGGATCTAGATGATTCATCGGTAGATCTTGCACTTAAGGCGATTTCTCATGCACCTTAGGCGCACACTCCATTGAGAACCATTGAAGTCGTCCCCCCTCGGGTATTAGCCATCTACGCTCACCCGGATGACGCCGAGATCTCCTGCGGTGGAACCATTGCGACCTGGGCAAAGGCCAACTCCGTTATAAGGCTGGTCGTCTGCACCTTAGGCGATAAGGGGGCCCAGAGCAAGGGCTCGCTGTCGGCCTTCGAAAAGATAAAACTGCGTGCCGAGGAGGCCGAGAGGTCAGCACATCATTTGGGTGTCACCGAACTCGTCGCCTTGGGCTATCCAGACGGTGAAGTTTGCAACGACGAAGAGCTAAGGGAGAAGCTCGTATTCCAGATCAGGGAACATAGGCCCGACGTGCTTTTATGCCCAGATCCAACGACGATCTTCTTCGGGTCTGGATTTTTCAACCATAGGGATCACCGCGAGATTGGAATGGCAAGCCTCGATGCTGCTTTCCCGGCGGCCAGGTTGGACGGCTACTTTCCAGGTAAATTATCGGCCCACTCTGTTCAGATGGCCTTGCTGTCAGCTACTAATACCCCTGACGTGATCGTTGATGTCGCTTCTGGACTAAACGAAAAGATCGAGGCGGTGGCGATGCATTCTAGCCAGGTCGAATATGGTGAGCTCTGGCTCGGGCAAGCCCTTTCTAACAGAGCCGAGGAGGCCGCTAGGGGTTCAAAGTTTCGATATGCTGAGGGCTTCCGCATGGTGCAAGGCGGAGGCTAAGCCTTCGGACGCGGTGACCGATTCGGAATGGAAGACTTCGTGAACTTCTTTCTGATTGGCCTGGGTGGTGCAACCCTCATTGGGCTTTGGTGGTGGTCCACCCTCCAACTGCCTAAAGATGAACGGGTACTGAATGGGTCACGCTAGATACTGGGCAGGTGGGCGGGCTTGGGAAAATTCATCAGGCTAATTTATTTCATTTGGACTAAGATGTGTTTGTCTGGATTTGGTTCGATTTAGGACCGGGTTGTAGATGCCGATAGCTTCTGAGCGTAGATTAATGGATGTGGGTATTTGTCCCAGAGTCGTATAGAAGGGGGAGGTTGTGCCGCTTTCTGAAGAGGAGCAGCGGATTCTCCAAGAGATCGAGAAGACATTCTACGATCACGACCCTGCCTTCGCGGACAGGGTTCGTTCTGAAACCGTCTATCGACATGCTGGGAGGAATCTCAAGTGGGCTGGAGTGATCTTCGTACTCGGCCTTATTTTTACCGTAGGCACATTTACGACTTCGGTCTGGCTTGGAATCTTCGGGTTTTTAGTGATGCTTGGCTCGGCGGTATACTTCGAGGAAAACCTCCGCAAGATGGGACGAGCTGGCTGGCAGGATCTTTCAAGCAATATGAAGGCTAATGGAGTCCAAGGTTCGGTTTCTGACCTGCAGAACAAGCTTAAGAATCGCTTCCGTAGAGAGACTTAGTTTCCAGGGGCGTCTTTTAGAACTCGGAGGCTGGGGCGAGGTTGGCCAATTCAGGTAACGGCGAGAATACCCGCTGTCTGGCGATAGATATCGGTGGAACTAAAATAGCGGCGGCACTGGTCTCAGTTTCTGGGGAGATCTTGGCCTCGCACAGGGTTCTCACACCAGCCACAAAAGACCCAGAGGTGATTTTTTCTACGTTAATCGACTTGATCGACTTGATCGACGTGGTGGGCAGGGGTGGTTTCGTCGGCGTTGGATGTGGCGGTCCGATGGACGAACAAACAGTGTCACCTTTAAATATTCCGGCGTGGAGGCACTTTCCCCTAGCGAGTCGCCTTAGATCTGAGCTTGGTGTCGAGGTATTTTTAGATAACGACGCAAAGGCCTTGGCTATCGGAGAGGCGAGGTTTGGTTACGGCGTCGGACTTGACGATTTTGTGGCGATGGTGGTTTCAACCGGCGTTGGAGGTGGAATCTACTCGGGTGGCAGGCTCCTTCAGGGGAGGTCAGGCAACGCCGGTCACATCGGCCACCTTCAGGTATACCCTGATGGAAACGCCTGTAGCTGTGGTGCAAGGGGCTGCCTGGAGGCCCACGCTTCAGGTCTCGCCATCGAGCGGCTGAGTCACAAGTCGGCCAGTGAGGCAAGTGGAGATATCAAGCATGAAGCCGCGGTGGCGCTTGGCAGGGCTATCGCAAGTGTCGCTTCGCTTCTTGATATTGAGGATTTTTTCCTAGCAGGGTCCGTAGCCCTAGGATTTGGCCAGACATTTATCGATGAAATCCAAGAGGTGGCTCGGGCAAACCATCGCATCGATTTTGCGACCTCAATTCGCGTAAGGCCTACCCGTCATGGTTCAAATTCACCTATTCTTGGCGCTGCCGCTCTCGGATTTTCGAGAGTCGGTCTCTAGTTGGGAGATCATCGCACTGGAACTAGCCACTGGAACTTAAGTCGTCGGAGGCAGGGCGTCAAAAGCTTTGGCTGTCCTGTTGATGTACTCGAGCGTATTGACTACCTCGAGCGAGCGGCATTCGGAGATGAGTTGACAAGTATTGGAGATTTTGTACTGATAGCTTTTACTCCATGAACATTACCTATCCTCCAGAGGCAGATATTTATCGTTCCAAGATACGAGCCTTTTTGGAAGAGAAGCTCCCTGCGAATTGGAAGGGTATCGGATCATTGGAGAGGGACGACGCGGTTGCCTTCGCCAGTGAGTGGAGAAACACCCTCTATGAAAATAACCTGCTAGCGCTTTCCTGGCCAAAGGAGTATGGCGGAGCGGGCCTTAGCGCCCTTGAGCAGGTCGTCCTAGCGGAAGAGTTCGCCTTGGCTGGTGTACCCACCGGTGGGCCAAACGATCCATTCGGAATCCAGATGGTAGGCAACACCATTATTCATTGGGGTAGCGACGAGCAGAAGAAACACTTCCTTCCAAGGATCCTCTCCGGTGAGGACAAGTGGTGCCAGGGGTACTCAGAGCCCAATGCCGGATCCGACCTGGCAAATCTAGGATGCAGAGCGGAGCTCGACGGCGACGAATGGGTGGTTAATGGTCAGAAGATTTGGACATCCGCTGGTCACCTGGCCAACTGGATCTTCGTCTTGACGAGGACCGACCCGTCCCAGCCAAAACACAAAGGAATAACATTCCTCCTGGTCCCCATGGACCAAAAAGGCGTCGAAGTACGGCCGATAAAGATGATCTCCGGGGAGTCCGAGTTCAATGAAGTCTTTTTCAGCGACGCGCGCACGGATAAGAAAAATGTCCTTGGAGATGTCGGCGGTGGATGGGCGGTCGCCATGACGCTACTTGGCTTTGAGAGGGGCGAGGCGGCGGCGGTTGCGTCTATTTTGTTCCGTAGCGAGTTGGATAGGTTGTTTGTTATGGCAAAAGCCAACGGCAAGGCGGCGGATCCCGTGATTCGGGATCGACTCGCGTGGTGTTATTCAAAGGTTGAGATCATGCGTTACCTTGGCTATCGCTCCCTGACGAGTTTCATTTCAGGGAAGTCACCGGGCCCCGAGGCGTCGATTTCTAAGCTTTATTGGAGCGAGTACCACCAGAGGGTAACTGAACTCTCGGTTGATATTTTAGGACCCGTCGCCCTAACCCCAAGTGGCAGGAGGCCAGCGAGCGCTTTCCAGACCGATCAACCGGGTGCCGCAAACTCATCTTGGTCCTGGGTAGGAACCTTTCTAAATGCAAGGGCGGGCACCATTTATGCTGGTACGTCCCAGATACAGAAGAATATTCTAGGTGAACTGGTTCTTGGCTTGGCCAAGGAGCCTCGCCTCGACTCTGGTCCGTGGAATGAATCGCCTGGACGCTGAGATGGTTTCTAAGTACTCCGAGCGGCTATCGATTGCTGACTTTATAAGGGCCCTGTTTGAAGTCCTCTTTTGGGCTCGACTTTTTATCCAAGTGGTATCAAAGGGACGGCTGAGGAGCCTGGGAGAGTATTGGAAGTTTCGTAAGGAGACCTACTCTCCGGACTCAGCTCCGGGCCCAAGGGCTTTGCTGTCATTTCTTAGCTGGTCTTTTAATGAGCGCCATCGACGCTAACAGACCCAGTTCGATATGTTT
>JAKCBW010000059.1 GCA_021842145.1 Actinomycetes bacterium | reverse complement strand
CGTCAAAGAGATCAAGGGTCGGTCGTCTCGGTGGCTTGCGTGATTTGGTTTCCACGTCTTTTTCACAGACTCGCTGGCGCTGTCGGACAAACTCATACTCCCCAGTTATCAGGTAAGTTGTCGCTACTTTCGGCGGTGCCCCGTTAGAGATCATCAAGCAGTACGTGGCTAATCAGCGCAACGTTTGAGCGCAGGTCTCAGGGCTTCGCCCTGGTGGGGCTCTACATCCCCATGGCTAAAGCCAGGGGCATTACGCCCCACACCCCATTCTGGTAAAACGCATTATCTACTTCGTAGAGGCGGTCCGTTCCGAACCTCTACCTGCCGGACTGTTGGCGCCTTTTTAGGGGTGAGAGCACGAGCGCTTGTAAGTGGGGGGCTATAAACCCACCGTCGCTACGTCGCTGCGTGTGGACAATGGGACTGGACAATGGGACTGGACAATGGGACTGGACACCTTCCCGCAGCATGCCCATGGTGTCAAATTTTCAGCGCACCATCACATTCTGAGTTTGCCGAAGGGGCAACCAGGTTTGTTGCCTTAGCTTCAACGGCTCAATTGAATAACTCATTTTCTCGAACACCGTTCCATTTTGGAACGGCATACTATATAATATTGACATGGCTGGCGGACTTGTAGATAAGGTATTTACGGTTATAAAGGTTCTTTCTGAGGCACCCGATGGAATGCCTCTCGCAGAAATAGCCGAGTTGTCCCAAATGCCCAAGAGTGCCACCCACCGACTCCTCGGAGAACTCATTCGACTCCAGTTAGTGAGGCAGGCTGGCAATGGTGGAAGCTACTTCCTCTCGATGGGCCTGTTATCCATCGCCTTTCAACACCTTGCTCGCATAGGGGTGGTGGATGCTTCGATGCCCATTCTAGAAAGGCTTGCCAACTCGACAGGAGAACTGGTGAGATTGGGAATTGTCGACTCCAATCGCCAGGTCTGGGTTGCCAAGGCACAGGGGGCAAGAAGCGGGCTAATCTACGATCCGCAGATGGGAGACGTCGCCCACCTTTCGTGCATGGCCTCTGGGCACGCCTGGCTCGCCTATATCGATCAAGATGCGGCCATGAGGCTAGTTGGGGCTCAAGGTCTTGAATCACCTGGCAAGTTCGGACCGAATGCACCCAAAACCTACCAAGAGCTGCTCGATCGACTCGAAAGGGTTCGGCAGTTAGGGTACGCCATCGCTGTTGATTCATCAGCGCCCGGCATGTCTGCGATCGCCGCTCCGATCTTTCACCCCATCAACGGATCGGTTGTCGGCACGGTAAGTGTTGGCGGCCCGACGTCTCGCCTCGACGAAGAGAAACTCCACAAGATTGCACCAGAAGTAATCGCTGCCTCCGATGAACTGTCGCAGTTCTGTGCGGCATCGCCTTATCTGATGTCAGCAAACCCCTATCTAGCAGTATAAACAAGGAGATCGCATGAATTTCGCTGTAAGTGATGAGATGGAAGCGCTCATTTCGACCATCCGTCGGTTCATCGCTACCGAACTCAAACCACTCGAGCAGGAAGTAGAGGACAAGGGTTATCTAGAACCCACCAAAGCCAAGGAAATCTTCCAGAAATCGAAGGCCCTGGGGCTCTATGCTATGAACGTCCCCGAACACCTAGGCGGGGCTGGGCTAACTGCACTCGAAACGATGATGGTGGAAGAGCAGTTTGGGCACACCACCGACATCCTTGTCCGGCGGGCGTTCGGAAACGTTTATGAAGTTCTATTCGGAGCTAACGAACTCCAAACTCAGCGATGGCTCCTTCCGACCGTACAGGGCGAAAGGACGGGGTCCATCGCTATTACGGAACCCGAAGCCGGTTCAGACGCCGCCGCAATCCAAACCAGAGCACTCAATACTCCCACGGGTTGGCTACTCAGTGGGAAAAAGCACTTCATATCGGACGGTTTGTTTTCCGACTACTTCATCGTGTCGGCGGTCACCGATCCATCGGCTGGTTCAAGGGGAATTTCGCTTTTTCTAGTGGACAAGGATTACCCGGGGGTGACCGTAGGAAAAGACCAGATGATGATGGGCCTTAGAGGAACCAGTCATATTGAACTCTTCTTTGACGAGGTGGCTCTAACTAAAGACAATCTTCTTGGGGAAGAGGGTAGCGGATTTAAGCAGATCCTAACGACACTTGGCCGTGTCAGGCTCGCTCAAGTCGGTGCCAGGAGCGTCGGCAAAGCTAGCCATATCCTCGACATGATGATCGAATACGCTGGCAACAGATACCAGTTCAAAAAACCACTCGGTGAGTTCCAAATGGTACAGCAAATGATCGCCGATTCGGTGATCGACGTCAATGCGGCAAGGGCCCTCTTATACCGGGCAGCGTGGGAAGTTGACTCAGACCGCGAGGATCGAGACTGGATATCTATGGTGAAGGTCCACGCCGCCGAGGCAGCTAACAGAGTTGCCGACAGGGCCGTGCAAATCTTCGGAGGCATGGGCTATTGCAAGGAACTCAGCATTGAGCGTTACTACCGTGACGTAAGGATCAGCAGGATCTACGACGGTGCTTCCGAAATTCACCGAAGTGTAATCGCAAAAGACGCCATGAAAAGTGGCCGAGCGTTATTTGACAGTATGCCAATCGGTGGATGGCGGTAAAAGCAGTCACATCGCATCGACGAACCAGATACTCCTAAGTGACCAGCACAAGTCTGTACGTTGCCTGGGTCAAGTTAAAGATAAGTCGAACGACAGACAAAAAATCAATCCTTCAATTCTACAAAATGAGGTGAGCAGATGCCCTCGAGGCAACGATTATTCCAAAGGGGAAAATCGGTAAGGATAATGGACGCCGACGAGGCGGTTAGTTATATACCCGATAACTCGACGGTAGGGATTCTGGGAGCAGGAGGAGGCCTAAACGAAGCCACTGCAGTCATAGACGCCCTTGCGGCCCGGTACAAGAAGACTTCAACACCTAAACAACTAACCCTCTTCCATTCGTCGGGATTAGGCAATAGGGCCGACCGCGGGATGTCTCCACTAGCACTTCCCGGCCTAAGTCGGCGAGTAATCGGGGGCCACTGGGGTCAATCTCCAGCTCTTGCGGCCATGGCAGAACGCAATGAGTTCGAAGCCTACAACTTCCCCCAAGGGGTAATGTCACAAATGCTCAGGGCAGCCGCAGCAGGACAACCCGGAATCCTCACCCACGTCGGACTCGGCAGCTTTGTTGATCCTCGCTCAAGGGGAGGAAAGCTAAATGAGTCCACACAAGAAGACCTTGTCAAACTGATGCAGATCGATGAAAAGTATTGGCTCTTCTATCCAGCTATTCCGATAGACGTTGCGATAATACGAGGCACCACTGCGGATACCGAAGGATATATCTCGATGGAAGACGAAATTGCCTATCTCGACGTACTAGCTCTTGCCCAGGCTGCCCATAATAATGGTGGAATCGTAATAGCGCAGGTGCAAAAGGTCGCAAAAGCTCGAACATTGCATCCCAAGTCCATAAGAGTCCCAGGATTCCTCGTAGATGCATTAGTGGTCGTTCCCGAACAACCCCAACTTTACGTTGGGTCCGTGAATCGCTACTTTTCCGGGGATTACAAAATGGACACCGAGGAAGTTAAGCCGCTTCCGCTGGATGTGAGAAAGATGATAGCAAGACGAGCCCTATTTGAGGTTTCCCCCGGTGACGTTGGCAACGTAGGGGTAGGAATCTCCGACGGGGTCGGAGTCGTTGCCCAAGAAGAAGGTGTGAACGATGAATTCACCCTCACGGTCGAACTTGGTCCGATTGGTGGTGTATCGGCCCAAGGCATCTACCTCGGCGCAAGTGTGAATTCACAAGCGGTACTGGATATGCCAGCTCAGTTCGACTTCTACGATGGAGGCGGTCTAGACGTAGCGTTACTGTCCTTTGCGGAGGTCGACTCGACGGGATCCGTCAACGTTCACCGATTTGGTGGCAAAATCATGGGGACCGGGGGGTTTATCAACATTGCCCAGAACTCAAAGACGGTGGTTTTTTCGGGCACATTGACCGCAGGTGGCCTAGAAGTCGACATTTCAGATAGAAAGCTAAGGCTTCTCAAAGAGGGAAGGTTCACTAAGTTTGTAGCCTCTCAGTCCGAAATAACGTTTTCTGGCCCAGACGCATTTGGCCGAGGTCAAAAGGTAATTTACATCACGGAGCGCGCCGTGTTTATATTGGGCCGTGAAGGACTAGTACTGGTCGAAATTGCGCCGGGCATTGACTTAGATAAAGATGTCCTCGCACACATGGAATTTACTCCAATTATCTCAGAGCATCTCAAGGAGATGGACCCTCGAATATACAGTCATGGCCAAATGGGTATTCGAGACGAGTGGCTCAATAGGGCACTTTCTATGTCAACTTAACCAGATTGCGCAGGATTGGCGCCCTGTGACGATTTAACTGGGAGTGACTCCAATTTTGGGTCGTGCCTTTGGTCGAAAGTTGCCTTGGTCGCTCTACCAGGATGGGGTGTGGAGCACAATGCCCTTGGCTTTAGCAATGTGGACGTAGAGCCCCACCAGGGGCAAGCCCTGAAACCTTGCGCTCAAACGTTGCGCTGATTGGCCAGGTACTGCTTGATGATTTCTAGCGGGGCACCGCCGAATGTAGCGACAACTTACCTGATAACTGGGGAGTATGAGTTTGTCCAACAGCGCTAGCGAGTCTATGAAAAAGACGTGGAAACTCATCAGCAAAGCCACTGAGACGACCGACCATAGATCTCTTTGACGAGACGATGGTTGCCATATTGGGGATCGATACTAACAAGAAGGTGGACGTGATCAAACATCGTCTCGAGTTCAGTCAACTCGGCCTGAAATGCCGGAATTCAGTACAGATTTGGGCACGCTAGGAATGGTTGCCACTTGGACAGTTGAGCTGCAAGTTAGGATTGTTGGCATAAGCAATAAGTCCAGACGCCGGAGGGTACTGTGAAAATTGCCATATTGGGTGCAGGATCGCTTGGAAGTGTTTTTGGCGGTTCTTTGGCCAGCGCCGGTTCTGAGGTCAGTCTGATTAGTAGGAACGCCGCTTACGTGGATGCCGTAAATGACCACGGCCTAGTGCTAATAGAGGGTTCCCAAAGAAGAATCATAGAGGTTAGTGCTACCTCGGATCCAAAGACCATCGGTCTTGTCGACCTGCTAATTGTTCTGGTCAAATCGTTTGATACTAGAGAGGCGATTATATCGGCGAAGTCAATCGTAGGACCGACCACAGTCGTTCTTACGCTCCAAAACGGCCTGGGTAATGAAGCAGTTATCGATGAAGAGCTTGGAAGAGGGTTCGTTATGGCTGGCCGAACCTTCGTTGGAGGGGACGCAATCGCCCCCGGTGAAATAGTGGCCGGTCTGAGGGGAAAGCACACCGTCATCGGCGAGCTAGACGGAGTTGTCACGGGACGAATCAAAGATATCTCCGCCCTGTTCAATAAGGCCGGTATCGACACCGAAATCAGCACGAACATCAACTCCGTTATTTGGGGAAAATTACTAGTCAACGTTGCCACTGGGGCAATCGCGGGCATCACTGGGCTGCCTTATGGTCTTCTCTACCAGGTAAGCGAGGTACACGAGGTCGCACTCAATGCTGTAAATGAAGCAATAACGGTAGCTGGGGCTCTCGGGATAGAGCTTTCAGTTACGGATCCGGAGCAAATTTGGCAGAGCGCTGGAACCGGCTTGGCCGCCGAGTTTCGCACTTCCATACTGCAAAGCCTTGACAGGGGCTCGATAACCGAGGTGGACTTTATCAATGGTGCCGTGGTTAGCGCCGGCAACAAAGTAGGTGTTCCTACCCCGGTTAATTCAACCCTTGTCGGGTGCATAAAAGGCATTGAGGCACGGAACAGGGCAAACCAAAACCCTCAACCCAGGCCTTCCGCCTCCTTCTGAGCCACCCTAGCTAACTCTTGTACGAATTCGCGAAGTACCTCTTGGCGATGGCTACGTCGGAGGGAAAGCAAGTAGGGATTCATAACCGCCGAGCGCAGCACCGTTACACCTTGCGACAAGTAGTTTTCTTTGGCGTTTTCTATTCCGGCCGCTTCAAAGAAGTTTGCCAGCGTCGAATAGTCGTAGCTCGGCTCGCTAAACACGGTCCGCGATAGGAAAAACGGCTGTGCATAGCTATATTGCCGTTGACCATGCTCAGCCTGAATCGAAAAGCTCTCATATACCGCCTGGGTTAACGAGTTGAAACCACTTAGGGTCGAATCACCCTTTCGCTTCAGGCCGAATATAACGATGTTCGAATCCGGTGGAGCTGGAAGTTGCCCCCGACGTGCAAAGGTAACCACTTCAAAGTTCCGCTGAGGCTCAATCACCGACATCGCGTCATCCAATGAAATCAGCCACTCGTATAGCTCCCTAGCAGAAATCCAGGAACTTCTGACGATTGCTCCATGATTCCTTCGATCAAGAGGAATGAGTTCCGTATTTAGCCATAATGCAGTAGCAGGGAAACTAGGTCTCGAGCCCTCCAAGGTGTAAGGAGCAAATGCCTCCGTGGCTACTGTACCGGCACGCGCTAGCTGGCCTTGATAAACCGACTCAACGAGGTGGCGCGGTGGCAAGTGAACAATCCTGGAGTCCGAAACCGATGTAATATAGGGCGCCTTCTGCCTGACTACTAGTCGAACCCAATCGTTCTGAAAAGCTACTGCACCGCAGGGATAGTTAACGTACCCCATCTTGTGGGGATCGACAGTGACCGAGTCCGCATCTTTAATGTGAAAAAGTGAACTTACCAAATCGTGGTCGTCAAAAGATACCGACACTTCCTTCGAAAAGGAGAGCTCAAGATCCGACTCATAGTCGTATCTCCCGACCTCAAGAAGCAAGTCGTCAGCGACGATAGAGGCCACCTGATTGAAAAGCCCCATATCGCTTTGGCTCGCATAATCTGCGGACATTCCCGTCGACGAGGCTTCTCTCAGGAGGTTCTTGAGCGTGAGTAGGGTCTCTTGCTGCTTTGCAGCGGTAACGGTTTCGACTAAGGAGCGAGTCAGCCGGCGATATCTGCCCAGATTGATATTGAGATCCGGAATCGAATCCAAATCTGCTAGTACCTTTGCCGCTACCTGGGGGTCAAAATCCACCATTTTTTCGATACCAAGCAGATCAAAGAGGGAATCAAAGGCGTCTTTGATATTCTCCTCCAACGACGGCCTCAAAATTGTCCTGAAGTAACCGCCCCATGCAGCGTCCACGTGGACCCAGAAGCTGCTCCCCTTCCTCTCGACGCTCCTCCTTATTTCGAGTATCCGTCCAATTGGGTCTATTGCACCCTCTTCCGTTGTTCCGGCAATCCCTATTACCGCTAACGGAAAGCGACCTGCTTCGATTGCACCGATTACCTTTTTTTGGAGGTCATCTTGATCGAGGCGAAACTGCGAATCCATTTCTACTTTTATGACGGCGTTACGCCCTAGGCCGAGGAGATCCATAGCCTTTTGGATCGAATAATGGGCTGCACCCGAAACAAAAATGGCCGGAGGGAAGTCCGTGAGGCACTTTGCAAGTCCATTTGCCAATGAGTATTCAGAGTCTTCTTCGAGTAGTCCCCAAGCAAGTGAAGCTATTCCTTCGTCCCTATCCGCTGGCGAAAGAAATTTCTTCACGGCTTCCAAGTACCGCGCGATCAGGGCCAATGATTCTGAAGGCGAAATGCCGATCAATTCAGCGCGGGTGAGCTCGGTAATTGGAATAACGTCATGAGCGCCATCGCTGGACGTTTTTACGACCGTGATCTCCAAAGACCGCTTCTTCGCTACATCCTGCACAGCAAGCGGAAAGTATTTAACCGCCCTTGCCACCCATAGGGCTTCTATATTTGCCACCGTTCCGCCCGAGGTAAGGTGGCACCATGCATACGGCTCGGCGAGGGAACGGCGGTACTCCGCCAATGAGTCCTCATTAATTAGCACTGGGGGGTCAGGAGGGGGCACGAACCCAATCATTTCAAGCAGTCGATTGCATGCATCTATCTCATATTCGACCGTGACCGCACCCGTTTCGGATGTAACGTTGTTGGAGTTGTACAGCAAACCGGCCAACGAACCAACCAGCGCAGGTATGGTGGTCTCCCCTTGTTGATGCGCTATGTATCGAGGTGAATAAAATGGGAAACTTCGTCGAAGGCGGCCGAGCATCTCGGTAATTCTCTCCTCGAGATCACTGCGCTCTTGCTTGAAGCCATCCAGATCGATTGGAGACATAAGGGAAGAATCGGCTGGATAATAGTTTTTCCTCCAATGAAAGTAATCGTCGAGGACCTTATCGAAAAGCTCCTTGACATAACCCGAATTCTCCCCTTTCGGTCCAGGAAAGTAGGCAAGGTAGGACTCATATTCGAAAGTCATGATTTCACTCCAAAATACCTCGTCACTCGTAGGTGCTCACTTTCTTTTCGCTCTTTTGATTCTTGGACAAATTGCTCAACGGGGACTCGGAGTCAAACTAAATGGTAGGTTGTTGCTAAACCGCCAGATCGGGTTCTGTCTGCCGATTAGCATCTCTCAGGCCTAGGCTAAGCGGTGAAAAAATCTTCGGTAAAACCATCCAGCCCTCGCTTTAAATTGCCAACCGAAAATCCTCTGGTGCTTCAAATCGGACATCCATCGCCGCAGAACCACCGCGTATATTGGATCTACTTCTTTTGTGGTCCGAGTATCAAATGACCCAACTGTCGAGTATCTACCCGTACCCTGTTTTTCCTAGCGGCCCTAAAGCATAGATCACCTACAAAGTCAACATTGCGGATTAGTCTTGTCGTGCTCGAATTGTTTCCATCTTTCGATGCCCCTTTTAGGTTGACGTCGGCACAGCCATAAGGCCATGGTCGGTCTACATTGCCCCTTCCCTGTTGCACTTCTTGTCAACAACTCATGGAATTGCTAGTTGCCAGACAGCAAGACGAATCGCCTCAGGCTAGACCGTGTCGCCCTTCGACAGCTTGGCAACCATAGCTGTCGATAGGCGATCTCCACAATAGCTCACTAAACCAAGAAGGCAATTTCCACCTGTATTCGCCCATGTCAAAAGCAAAACTACTAATGTGTGAAAAGGCCGATCCCGCCACAAGGTCGGCCAGGTGGAGTAGATAAACTGGGGATTTTCTTACACAATGGACGAACTCAGAAGTGCGCCCAGAACAAACTTGGTAACTTGGGTGACCTTGTCCTCGAGCAACTCATCACCTTCCAGCAGCATTCTCGATGCCGACCTGGTTACGCCTAAATAGAAACCGAAGCATATGTCAGCCGGAATATCCTGACGAATCAGTCCATCGTGCTGCGCAGACTCAAATCTCTCCAGCACCGGTTTGACCGCCAGTTTAAACTCGTCGATTCGCTCTTTGGCAATGTTGCTCCTGGCCAGATAGATGTACTTACTGGAAAGGTTGAATAGCACTCTCGTAAACCTTGCCACGACTTCATAAAGTTCTACGGACCCAATATCCGCTTGGCAGATGCCGTTTTTAAGATCAAAGAGGGCACTGTCCATAAGAGAATCGAGCAAGCGCTCCCGGTTTGGAAAGTAACGATAGAGCGTGGCCCTCGCCACCCCCGATACCTCCGCAATTTCAGCCATTGAAGCATTTTCCCCACGAATAGAAAAGACCTCGGCGGTG
>JAKCBW010000058.1 GCA_021842145.1 Actinomycetes bacterium | reverse complement strand
AATAGCCTCCACTGGGTCAGAGATGTGACCTTTGGTGAGGACTTATCCCAAGTCCGCACGGGAACCCTACCTCGTATCCTCGCAACCCTACGGAACCTCGCAATCGGCATCATCCGACACGCGACCTGCCGATCAGTCAACATCGCAGCAGCGACCCGCCAACTCGCTCGCATGCCAGATCTCACGCTCGACCTACTCGGCATCCCATCTGTACTTTGCAAATGACCGTGACCTGGCCATCAGTTCAGGGCTGCTCGGGCTCGGCTCCGAATTTGAAGATGCTGCACGGGTGCACGGCAGCGGGGCATTAGCAACCCTGAGGGCAGTCCTACCGATAATTGCTCCAGCGATCATGTCGGCACTTGCAATTGTCTTCGCAGAGTCCATGAGCGATTTCGGCGTCGCATCGACCTTGGCGGCCCAGGCTAACTTCCCGGTGGCCACATACTCGCTATTCAACGCGATCGACTCCTTTCCGTTAAATTTTGGAGTGGCTGCTGCGATAGGGTGGATACTGGTGGTGGCTGCGGGCATCCCGATTCTGGTCCAGTCAAAAGCACTTAGGGGACGAAGTTACGAGGTGCTTTCGGGCAGAACGAGGACCCCCAGGCTCAGCGTGCTCTCGAATAAAGGACAGCTGTTTGCGGTTGCATCCCTGGCGTTGTTCTTCACTATTGCACTTGGAGTTCCGGCGATCGGGGTAATCAGCGCTTCGTTGCTTTCCAACTTTGGATCGAACTTTAGCGTTCACAGCTTGACCCTCGCTAACTACCGCGAAGTGCTCCACTCGCGACAGCTATTTGCTCCGCTTTCACTTTCCACCGCGCTATCCTTTCTGACCGCCACCTTGACCGTGGCCCTCGGCATTGCGGTGGCTCGGGCGATGACCAACCCACGGGCAAAGGCGGCCGCTAAGCTGATAGACCTGATCATGCTGGGATCCGTTGCACTTCCTGGAATTGTGCTGGCAGCTGGATACATCTTTTTCTACAACCTGCCCACAATGTCTTCATTTGGAATCAATATCTACGGAACGACCAAGTTACTTGCCCTCGGTTACTTAGCGGGGGCCCTTCCATCGACGGCGAGACTTCTAGTCGGACCGGTCTCACAAGTTCAGTCAAATCTCAAGGACGCAGCGAGGGTGCACGGCGCCAGTGGGCGAGTCAGTTGGCTAAAGACTCAGCTCCCCCTGCTCGCTCGTCCAGTGTTATGGGCTTGGTTGCTGACCTTTGCCAAAACCCTCCTCGAGCTACCCCTTTCCCAACTGCTATACGCGCCAAATTTCCCACCGATCTCGGTATCGATCAACAAGCTCACGGCGGGCTACGACTTTGGTGGAGGTACCGCGATGTCGGTCATTTCGCTGGCCCTCGCATTGGGAGTATTTCTCGTTGCTTCGGGGCTCTTTCGCCTACTAGCTCCGTCGGGTTGGCAAAAGGTTGGAGAGGGCTTGACCGCCAAATAAAGATCTCACAATCCTTGCCCAAGACACCCGCTACAGCAAATCTCTCACTTCGACCTTGAGAATCGGTTCAAAGCGACCATTATCACCACTTTTTGACCAGCAGAGCCTCGGTAAATTAGCTAGCCTCAAAGCAATGAAGATTCCCGGAATAGAACCACTTGGGACTCTGAAGGGGTATCAACCCTCGTGGCTATCTCGCGACCTCGTAGCGGCTATAGCGCTCATCTCAATCGCAATACCGGAACAGATTGCCACTGCGAGGCTCGCAAACATGCCAGCGCTATTAGGAATGTATGCCTTCATAGCTGGATCGGTCGCTATCTTGATCTTTGGGTCGACTCGGCAGATGTCCGTGGGCGCAGACTCGACGATAGCTCCCATCTTCGCCACTTCGGTCGCACTCCTCGCTACGTCCGGTGGCACCAACTACCAACATCTCGTCACGATGATCGCCCTCTTGGCCGGGGGATTTGTCGTGATTGCCGGCCTGGTTAAACTCGGGTGGATAGCCGACTTGATGTCCACACCGGTCGTCGACGGAATATTGGCCGGCATCGCCTTGGAGATCATCCTCGGGCAGCTCCCGAATGCTTTGGGTATCCCCAAGGGCGGAGCGACCGTCCTCTCCAAATTAGAGCACCTGATAAGCAATCTTGCTTCGGTCAACTTTTGGAGTCTCGGGGTCGCCATTTCGGTCATACTGATCGTTTATCTAGCGGAAAAGATAGATCGCAGGATTCCCGGCGCTTTCATCGCGCTAGTGGCCACCATCGTGTGCGTACCGCTTTTCCACCTACAGAACCATGGGGTCACTATCCTCGGGAAGGTGAGCGGTGGCCTACCCTCCTTTGGACTTCCTAGCATCGACTTCTCCAATTTCAAGATGTTGCTTGGAACTGCCCTAACCGTCGCTTACGTTACCGTGGTCCAAACTGCCGCCACCGCCAGGCTCGTCGCCACGGAAACTGGCGATTCGGCGAACATCGACGCCGACCTGGTTGGAGTGGGAGCCGGGAGCCTAATCGCCGGACTTACCGGCGGATTTGCCGTGGACTCGAGTCCTCCAAGGACGGCGCTAGTGGTAAAATCGGGCGGGAAGTCCCAGTTGACAAGCGCCTTTGCCGCTTTAGTAATGCTCGGTATCGCCCTTTTGGCGACCCCGCTAATTACCGACCTGCCAAATGCCACCCTCGCTGCGATTCTCCTCGTGGTCGCTACAAGGCTTGTAAGGATCAAGGAGTTAAAGGCGGTAATCAACTACAACAAGGCGGAATTCGCCCTCGCTACCGTAGCATTCTTGGCAATCGCAGCTCTCGGAATTGAACAGGGAGTGATAGTCGCAATATTAGTTTCGCTCGCCTACAGAATCCGACTCGCAGCGCGGCCACGATTAAGGGTCTTGGAGCGCGAGATCGGGGCCGATCATTGGGTGGAACCTTCCGACACACCGACCGAGAGGGTCGATTCTCTGCTCGTATACCTCGTAGAAGGACCGATGTGGTTCGGTAATATCCAGTTCATCAAACGGCATATCCTCGGAGAGATCAACAAGACCGCTCCAAAGTGCAAAGCCCTCGTGCTCGACGCAGCCGGGGTGGAGGACATCGACTACACGGCCGCCGAAGCCACCTCCGACATGATCAAAGAGTTGGGCCACCGAAATATACAAGTCGTTTGGGCGAGGATGGATTCAGAACTAGAGGCGAGGCTCCACGAACGAGATTTGGCCGCCCAGTTCGGAGAGGACAAATTCCTCTCTAGCGTCGAATCAGCGGTAGACAAGGCTATCAGCCTAACTAGCAACTCCACTAAACAAACCGATAATCGTCCATCTGGACTTACCGACTCTAAGAATTAAATTCCCTACTCGGCGTGGTAATCGGGCATTTTCAAGTCACTACTTTGAACTGGGTGGCTGTGTGCAAGTGAGCGACGGTCGCAGTCCTCTAACATAGCTATGGGGGCTAGTTCCATTTGGTGGGTAACCGAAAATTGGTGGAATTCCCGTCAGCGAATGGTCTAAGCCGCCACTAGCCCGCCATGGGTAACAAAAGTCAAAATAGACAGAATGGGCAATGGGCAGTCAAGGCCAAATTGAATCTACTTCTAGTGTGCAAAAGCCACGCTTGCGCGGCAGATTGCACCTTTGGGGATTTATCATTTCGATTTTTGCTGGAATCGAAATCCTTCTCAGGGCAGCTAACAATCACGACATGGTCATCGTTGGGATCTACGCATTTTCCATTTCAGCGATGCTCGGGGCTAGTGCGGCATTCCATATCCCGCAATGGTCGACGAAGGCTCGGCGGAGAATGCGCCGCTTGGATCATTCGACAATCTTCCTCGCAGTTGCCGGAACATACACCCCCGTAGCGGCGATTGGTCTCACCGGGAGCATTAGAGACGTAGTACTTTGGGTCGTTTGGGGCGGAGCGGCCCTCGGAGTCGCACAGCAAATGATCTGGTTAGACGCCCCAAAGTGGGTGTCGGCGGTGGTTTATCTCGCCCTTGGCTGGGCGGCAGTTTGGGTACTTCCGGACCTCTATCGGTCGTCTGGCCCTTGGGCAATGGCGCTAATAGTCGCCGGTGGAATCCTCTACTCCATAGGTGCCGCAGCGTACGCTACCAAAAGGCCAAATCCATGGCCGAAAACTTTCGGATACCACGAGGTCTTTCACTCCTTCGTGCTGGCAGCGGTGATCTGTCACTACGTGGCGATCAGCTACTTCTTAATGAATACAAGGCTTCGCTGATCCCACCAGAAGCCTCCCAGATAGAAACGGAGCCCGCAACCCTATCGGCTGAAATAGGAATAAATGCACTGCGCTAAGTCTTGTACAAGTCTGAAGCGAAAGGTGCAACATAAAGTGAAAATCGGCGACAAGGTAGCTAACTTCACCCTGAAGGACCAGGACGGTAATCCACAGAACCTTACCGAATTGCTAAAGGGAGGTCCTCTAGTTCTCTTCTTTTACCCAGCGGCTATGACAACCGGATGCACCAAAGAGAGTTGCCACTTCCGTGACCTAAAGGCAGAGTTTGAAGAATTAGGGATCCAGCGAGTTGGAATCTCCATGGACAAGGTGGACAAGCAGAAACAGTTCAGCGATACCCATGGCTTCGACTATCCCCTGCTATCCGACGAAGACGGATCGGTAGCTGAAAGCTTTGGAGTCAAGCGGTCAATTGGAATTCTAAGGACCAAGCGACAAACCTTCGTAATCGATACCGACTCGATCGTGCTAGCTATTTTCAAGTCGGAATTCAACATGAATTCCCACGCCGAAGATGCCCTCGATTTCTTCAGGTCAGCAGGCGCCGATCGAACAAAACCTACCCAGCCACCCGAGGATCCGTTCAATAGTTGAATAGCAAGTAAAATATCCCTTAATTCTCGGCGTTTCCCTGGGCTTACTCGGACAAGTTTCTGTCAGTCTGACCCGAAAAGAATCTTTACTAATTACCATGGTAGGTGCATCCCTAGTATCAATGTTCAATTGAGGTCTAGCTTGCGCAATCCTGTGGGTTTCCAAAATAGAGCGTAGAAGGAGGTCGAGAAAAATTAAACCCCCAAGTCTGTGGGCCCTAGCGCCCATGAATAAAGCGTATTCGACCACCGGTATTCGCTCCTAGGCCACTAGCTGATCTTCCGATCCGTCCTCGGGGCTCATTGATACCACGCGAACCCCCTAGGAGACAGGATGACCGAAAAAAGAAGGACACTGCTGCGTGTAAGGCCTAAATTAAAGGCGCCGAGCACTGTCGTCGAACACCATCAATCGACCTCCACCCAAGCAAGCGCAGTACTAGACTCTGCACACCTCGGGGACATTATCGGTGCCTTTGGAACGGTTAAAGTCGACCAGAACAAGGGTAGGCGCACCGGATGGCGAAAGATCTTTACGCTGCTGGCAATCATGGGTCCGGGCCTTGTCGTCATGGTCGGGGACAACGACGCCGGCGGAGTGGCAACCTATGCCCAGGCGGGTCAAAACTACGGGCCGCATCTGCTTTGGACGCTACTGCTCCTGGTGCCGGTACTTTATGTAAATCAGGAGATGGTAGTTAGGCTCGGGGCGGTCAGCGGCGTCGGTCACGCGAGGCTCATATTCGCCCGGTTTGGCAGGTTCTGGGGCGCATTTTCGATTATCGACCTCTTCATACTGAACGCTCTGACGGTGATAACCGAGTTCATCGGGGTCGACTTGGCCCTTAGTTACTTCGGTATTCCCAGTTACATCGGCATACCAGCTGCTGGGATCTTACTGTTCCTATTCGCTAGCGGTGGGAGCTTTAGAAAATGGGAACGGTGGATGTACGGGCTTATCGCACTGAACCTGGCGGTAATACCCATGGCGGTCTTAGTCCATCCGAACTACGCTACCGCCACAAAGTACACTCTTATTCCAAACTTTCCCGGTGGTCTGAATGCCGGTTTGCTACTGCTGATCATAGCTATCGTAGGTACGACGATCGCACCTTGGCAGCTTTACTTTCAGCAATCAAATGTCGTAGATAAGCGTATAACTCCGAGGTGGATCAAGTACGAGCGTGCAGATACCGCCATCGGTGTCGTCCTGACCGAGATAGGTGCTGCGGCCCTAGTCTGCGTTACCGCATACGCACTAGGCCACACTCACGCATTTGGAAATTTCACCAACGCCTTGGATACTGCTAATTCACTAAAGGTGCACGCCGGCAGCGTAGTCGGTGCTCTGTTCGCTATAGTCCTCTTGGACGCCTCGTTGATCGGCGCATCCGCAGTGACCCTGTCGACGACCTATGCGCTAGGCGATGTTTTCAAAGTACGCCACTCCCTACACTGGAGCCCCAGGAGGGCACCGGTCTTCTACCTAATTTATGCCGGCCTCCTCGTAGTAAGTGCGGTCGTGGTGCTCATCCCGAATGCGCCGCTCGGGCTAATCACTACCGGCGTTCAGGCCCTCGCTGGAATACTGCTACCTTCTGCGACCGTTTTTTTGGTCCTTCTCTGCAACGATAAGGACGTCCTCGGTCCATGGATCAACACTCCGATTAGAAATGTCGTTGCTGGCGCAATCGTGTGGGTGCTCATACTGATGTCTTTAGCCTTGACTGCGGCGACTATGTTCCCTACCATCACCGGTCCACAACTCACCACCGGGCTGCTCGTTGGAGCTGGGATCGGGGCAGCTGCGGGTCTCGTCGGTTTTGCCTCATCTAGGCTGCCTTCACACAAAAAGGTGGTGAGCGAACCCGAAGAAGAGAATGAGCCGCTCGATAAGGAGAACTGGCGCACCCCGCCTCTCGACACCCTCCCCAAGGCAAAAATCCGCCTTACAAGCAGGGTCGGATTGACCGTACTGCGTCTCTACCTAGTGCTCGCGGTGATTTTAGTGATCGTAAAGATTGCTCAACTCGCAGGGCATTAGTACGGGTTTAGGTTCCGCTAAAGATCAATTCAGTCAGAACGGCCAGGCGTCCGAGCAGGTTTTCGTCCGAGCAGACTCTATGACCAGAAACGATTCAATTGTCACTTCGCGAATGCTTTGTGGCGTCGAAGAGGGGTTATTGCTATCGATTCCAGGGCATCCTGAAGCGAAAGCCAGAACCGACACCCAAGGCATCAATCACGTCGTCGGCGAGTACCCGCCCAATTGGGTGCAGGTCCTCGTCGACCACTACTACCGAGGACCTGCGTGAAGCCTTCAATTTGTCGACGACCTCTTTTAGCATGTAGTCTGCTCCAACCATGACGGGTTCGACCTCGTGGACAAGATCGAAGACGAGTTCCTCGCGTGACGCAACGAGGATGTCAAAAAGTCCAAGGTCGTCGATGAAAACCCCGTCGTCATCGACTACAACCACACCATCGATGTCGACAGAATGTTCCTTTAAGCCCTTGAGTTTCTCGATGACCTCCTCGATCGTCTCCGCCAACTGTGCCACCACGATCGTGGTCGTCATGAAGCCGCCCGCCATCGCCTCGGGATAGTCCAAGAGGGTCTGTATCTGGTCCGCCACCGCAGTTGGAAGCTTCGCTATGATCTCGTCTGCCTCAGCCCTCCCGAGGTCCCTGAGGGCGTCGACCGCCTCGTCCGGCTCCATCTTGGAAATCAGCGAGGCCGCTTTCATTGGATCGGTATCTATTAGGAGTTCTTCAACCTCCTCGGGTTCCATCTCCTCGATCGCGTCTGCGACAAACTCGGGGTCCATGGTCGAGGTCAACTCGTCCCTAGCCTCCTTATCGAGGTGCTCGAGTATGTCCGCAAGGTCTCCAGGACGAAGGCGCTTCAGTCCTTCGTGTGGGAATTTGAGCCTCAGTTCCGACCCCGGGTCTCCAAAGGGATGTATGTCCGCCCAGTCGACTAAGTCGCCTTCATTCTCCTGCTCTTCGCCGACCTCAGGAAGGCGAAACTTCTTCTTGCCGGTCACCGCAACGAGGCGATACTGACCCGCTACCCGAGCTAAGAAGAGATCCCTCGCCCTCAGCACCCTAACGTCGTCGATGTCTACGACTTGGCGACCGATGAAATCCTCATTTAAAAGTAACTCGCCGCTTCGCCTCTCCCAGGGTTGGAACCCATCCCCCCTACGCTGGACCACGTTATTGTTCTTCGTGAAGGTGATCAATCTTGCCGACGACACGAATACTTTCCCCAATTCAGCGACGTCGGCCACGAGCCCAGTTACTAGCGGATGTGGATCCTGCCCATCCCAGCGGACCACGATGTCGACGACTTCACCGATAGCATTACCTTCGGCGTCGTAGAGCACCTGACCGATCTTTTTCGTGGCTCTGATAAGTTTGTGTGCCTCTTTGCCTTTAATGCCCGATGCCACTTCTGGGATGTCAGGTATTTCTGACGGGTCCATCAAGACTCCTCATTCTCAGACGTACTTGCCATTTCTCACCAAGACCGGAACCTTTCACCAAGCACCCAAGGCAATTCTAGTCCCGGCATTGCACCACGACACTTATCGTATCGACCTAAACGAATCCGCTAGCCAGGGTCACGACATAACCGTAACGACCCATTGCGCCCCCAGGCTAAGCGGTCAACTAGGCGCCAGTAGTCTCGGCTCCCGACAGGTTCTCGTTGCGCCTGGGGACCTTTGACAGCAACCTCGACGCTGACAGAGCGGCAGCGATGATCATCAGTACCATCGAAGCGTAGAAAGCCGCATGAAGCCCGGTAGTAAAGGCCCTTGCTACCGGCCCGCTGAGCTTCGCCGTTCCCACAAAGATCGCAAAGGCCAAGTTGCGCGATATCGATCTGGAGGCCACCAGGATCGCCAAGGAGAAGGAGAACACCATCCCTATATTGGCGAATGTCCTGAGCATCCCCGATGCGATACCAAACACCTCCTGTGGAGACGCCTTCATGACCGCTGAATTGTTCGCGGGGAAGAAACTACTACCGCCAATTCCATTGATGACACTCACTACGACGACCAGCCAAAGTCCGGTGTTGTCTGAGAGATGGGCGTAGAAAAATAGCGCTATAACCTGGACGAGCAGTCCAAAGGTCGCCGGGATGATCGATCCAAACTTGTCAGACATCCTCCCCGAGAGTGGTCCTACTGCCCCGCCAATCACATAGCCAGGCACCAACAGCAAAGAAGCGTTGAGCGGCGACAGCCCCCTCGGTCCCTGGAGGTACATGATGACCAAAAATAGCACCGCATAGTTCCCCAAGGCCTGAAACATCGCCGCCAGTAGCGATGGCGTCATGGTGGCTACCCGAAATAGATCCATGTGAATCATCGGCTCTTGCTGGTGATTCTCGATGAAAACGAAAATAACTAAGAGGATCACCCCGGAGACAGCGTATCCGATCAGCGTTGCATCCAAGGAGGAGGTAGCTAGCTTGGTCATAGCCCAGAGGATTCCAAAGAGCCCCAATCCTAAAGCCAACATTCCGACCAGGTCTATATGGTGCTTCTCCCTGGTGTTGTTGGCTGGCAAAACGCGAAACGCCAATAACAGCGCGCCGATACCGATGGGAACGTTGATCCAAAAGATCCACCGCCAAGAGAAGTAGGTGACAATTGCGCCCCCGACGACTATTCCAAGTACCGCACCAAGGCTCCAGCCAATGGCGTTGTAACCGTAGGCCCGTCCCCGTCTCTCCTTCGGGAAGAGGTCGGCGATTATCGCACCGCTGTTAGCGCTTATCAACGCTCCACCTATACCTTGAAGGATCCTGAATGCAATTATTGAGATTTCATTCCACGAAAGTGCACAGAGCGCTGACCCCAAAACAAAGATCAAAAAGCCAGCTTCGTACATCCTGACCCGCCCAAACATGTCACCGAGCCTGCCCACCTGGGTCGCCAACAGCGTGATAATCAGTAGGTATCCAATAACCACCCAGATCACGTCGGCGAGTGCCACCTTTAGTGAGCGCTCGATAATCGGCAGGGCCAGAACTACGATCGTCGTGTCGACGGCGGTAATGAGAACGCCGGTCATGATCACGACCAAGGCAAGGTTAGCCCTTACCGGCTTTCCCCCATCTGGATCTGTCATTCTAGAACTTCCTTGCGAGACCTTGCCCACATTCCCTGCTCCTAAAAACCTAAACATAACTGCTCAGGGTGTTAGGCTTATCCGCACATGGTTGATAAGAGATTTTGGTCTCTTGCAACTCATGCCCCTTGACGCTCAGTTGCGCCGGAGAACGTGCTAGCAAGATA
>JAKCBW010000057.1 GCA_021842145.1 Actinomycetes bacterium | reverse complement strand
GACACCGACATGCTTCGCAAGTACATGTCCGAGAGGGGCAAGATCCGTGCGCGTAGGGTTAGCGGAAACTGCACTCAGCACCAAAGTGCAATAGCAATCGCAATCAAAACGGCGAGAGAGCTAGCGCTCCTTCCCTACACCCAAAGGACCGTCACCGAGAGGACTTCAAGATCCAGCAGGCCTCAAGCGGCGGCTAAGGCCGAAGAGGGTCTCTACTCCGAGGACTTTGTGCCTGATGTAGACGAAGACGAGCTAGAAACAGACGAGCTAGAAACAGACGAGGAGGAGTAAAGGACCATGAGAGTAGTTCTCCGCTCCGACATAACCGGCGTCGGCAAAAAGGGCGACATCCTTAACATCGCCGATGGATACGGCAGAAATTATCTCCTGCCAAAGGGATTGGCCATACCGGCTACCCCGGGAATTCAGGCTCAGGCCGATCAGATGAGGCGATCGAGGGATACCAAGGACCTCCGCGAACGCAAGGCTGCCGAAGAGATAGCCCAGGCGCTTGTCTCAAAAATCCTGACGATCAAGGCCCATGCAGGCAAAGAAGGCAAGCTATACGGGTCCGTCACTTCGCACGATATCGCCGAAGCGGTAATTGAGCAGACCGGGATAGAACTCGACCGCAGGAAGATTGCGATCGACGATCCGATCCGCTCCCTAGGGACCCACGAAGTTCCGGTGAAGCTTCACCACGACGTCGAATTTCGAATTAACGTCGAGGTAGTCGCCGAATAACCGAGTCTCTTGGTCTTTGATCTAAAAAGAGACAGTCCTATTTAGTTGATGTTTGTCGGCGCAGGCCGACTTCGATAGTAGTTTATGGAACGGGCCCCAAAACACTTGGGGTCTGTTTCATCTATTGCTCTGGGGAGTTCGATGGCAAGGGTGGATGGGGAGTCAGAAAGTCGGCGGCTGAGCACGATACTGACTCGGGCGATTCCTCACAGCGTTGAAGCAGAAGAGTCCCTAATTGGAGCGATGTTGCTGTCCCGGGATGCGGTCTCGGAGTCCCTAGAAGAGGTCAACGCCGACGACTTCTACTCCGGATCACTGCAGAACGTCTTCAAAGCCATGGCCGCCCTGTTTCTTCGGGGGGACCCTATCGATCCGGTCACCGTGGCCGAAGAGATGAAAAAGGCGGGGAGTTTAGACCTAGTTGGTGGTCTCGCTGGCCTCGTCGAGCTCCAGGCATCGACACCGTCAATTACCAACGCCACCCAATACGCCGAGATTGTCCGACAGTACTCATTACTGCGCAGACTGATCAAGGTTGCGGGGGAGATCGCCGAAATGGCGTACTCATTGCCTGAGGACATCTACGCGGTGATAGACGCCGCAGAATCGAAGATCTTTGAGTTAGCCGAGCGACCGGACGCAGACGGAATGGTCCCGATACGTGACTCGCTCTCGCAGACCCTAGACCAGCTAGAGGCGCTATATGAAAACGATCGGCCGATCAACGGGACTCCCACTGGCTTCGCCGATCTAGACGACATCATCTACGGGCTATACCCGTCAAACTTGCTAATAGTTGGGGCCAGACCGGGTATGGGCAAGACCTCCTTCGCCCTTAGCCTTGCGTCTAATGCTGCAAGAACTGCCAAGGAGCCCGTCTTGCTCTTTAGCCTCGAAATGAGTCACATCGAACTTACCCAGCGGCTGGTCTCCGCTGAGTCGAGGGTGGATTCGTCGAGGATCCGAAGTGGAAAGCTCACCGATCCCGACTGGCAGAAGATCTCACACGCAATCGGACGTCTCTCGGAGACAAAGATCTACATCGACGACAACCCAGACCTGACGATCCTTGACATACGGTCTCGGGCAAGGAGGCTCAAAGCAAGGGAGGGCCTCTCGTTAGTGGTCATAGACTACCTCCAGCTGATGTCTGGTAGGAGGGGTGCGGAATCTCGACAGGTCGAGGTATCCGAAATTTCCAGGGGTCTAAAGATCCTCGCCCGCCAACTTGACGTTCCAGTAGTAGCCCTCTCGCAGCTTTCACGAAACTTAGAGGCCCGCCACGATCGGCGGCCTCAGTTGGCGGACCTGAGGGAGTCCGGTTGCGTAACCGCCGACACTGTGGTCACACTATCGGATAACACAACTCTGACCATAGCCCAGATGCTTCGAAACGGGTGGAAATCTCTGAAGGTCCTCGCCTTCGACGGTCAGGCAATAGTCCCCTGCGAGTTGACAAATGTCTTTGCAACCGGCGTCAAAGAGACCTACACCATCTCGACCAGGAGGGGTTTTACCATCCGGGCAACCGCTAACCATCCCTTTTACACCTTGGGTGGATGGAGCAGGCTTGACCAGCTGGAAAAGGGGGTTGACCTGGCGGTACTCGTCGATGAAAAAATCACCTGGGACCAAGTAGCGGAGATCATTCCCTCAGGAAAAGAGGTCTGTTACGACCTAACGGTGAGCGACGCTCACTGCTTCTTTGGCAACTCAATTCTGGTACACAACTCTCTCGAGCAAGACGCTGACATCGTAATGTTCATCTACCGGGACGAAGTCTATGCACCTGATTCAGTTGACCGCGGGACCGCCGAGGTGATTGTGGCAAAGCACAGAAATGGACCTACTGGGGTCGCTCGCCTGGCCTTCTTGAGCCACTGCACGCTTTTTACTTCACTTGCGAAAATTGACGGTCGCTAAGGCACTATAACTCGCCACAGGTAACAGGCTTTCGAAAAAAACGGTTACTTAGCGGGCTTGTAGTCGATAGAAGGTCTGCGCATTCTTATAGAGGATCAACTCCGCGTCTTCCCCGAAGTTGTCAGCTATCAAATTGAGGTCATCGATCGAGAACTTCCGCTTCGCCCTGGTCGAGGGTAAGTCGGTACCGGCCATAAGTGCATTTGGGTCGACCAAATGAATCTCCCTCATCACCCCAAGGACGTCTAGATCGACTCGACCGAAGCCGGTCGCCTTCACTTTGGCACCTGCGTCCACTAGTTCCAAGACACTGTCAAGAGCGTCGGTGGACATCCCTAAATGGTCAATAGACACCATCGGCAAGGTCTTGATCAGGGATTTAAGCGATCGAAGTTCTTTTGGGTCTACATAGAGTTCGCTATGCCACTCAAAGAGATCCCACACCTGATTTGCCATTTTTTCCAGCCGTGAGATCGACTCGGTCCCGGTTCTAAATAGATTGAACCGAATCGCACGAACTCCTACTTCATTTAGAAATATCAGCTCCTCTTCGTCGGCATCAGGTGGGATTTGAGCGACTCCTACGAAGTTGGGACCGAGCTTTTCAAGCGCATCCACGAGATAGCTCTGGTCGAATCCCTGAAACGAACCCGACACCACTACCCCGCCCAAAACTTCGATCGAAGCGGTACTTTTGAGATAATCCTCCACACTGAAAAAATCGGGTAGGTAACCTTGGTTCTGCACAAGTGGAAACCGAGGATCGATTATGTGCAGATGGGCGTCGAATAACTTGACCTTAATCTCATTCCCAAGGATCTCCACAAGGTGACAGAGTAGTCAGTCTCGATCGAGTCAACGCCGCTAGTCTCGCGGCGTCAAGTTGACTCCATTTCAGTTTTTGTAGTAGTCAGCAAACTGCTCCCTGAGAATATGCTTCTGCACCTTCCCCGTTGAGGTACGTGGCATTTCGTCCACAAAGACCACCGCCTTGGGAGCCTTGAAGCCGGAGAGTCGCTCCTTTAGTATCGCAATTAGCTCATCCTCTGTAAGGTCCGCTCCAGGCCGTTTTGTCACAACTGCAGTAATTGCCTCACCCCAATGTGCGTGGGGAAGGCCTATGACTACCACCTCCTGAACTCCATAAGCGGCGTCATAAATCGCCTTCTCAACCTCCACTGAAGCAACATTCTCCCCACCGGTCTTTATAACATCCTTCTTACGGTCTTCAAACCACAGGAAACCATCGTGATCGAAGTGTCCGATGTCTCCTGAATGGAACCAACCAAAGGCAAAAACCTCCCTCGTGGCTTCCTCGTTACGTGCATAACCCTCGAGTGCATGGGGACTCCGATATACGATTTCACCACTCATGCCCCATGGCAGGATTCTGCCGTAATCGTCCATTATTTCGACCTGGGTGTTCACCGCAGCCTGTCCCACTGAACCGGCGTATGCTAATTGGAATTCTGGCTTGAAGACCGTGGTCACCGGTGCCATTTCTGTCTGACCAAAGGCCAGAGCGAAACCACATCCGAATACTTCAATCGCCCTCTTGAGGTCACCGTCGGGCATCGGAGCCATAGCGTAAGCAGCGATTCGAAGTGTAGAAAAATCTCTCTCCTCTATGTCAGGCCGATCTAGCAGTGCCCTGTACATCATGGGCAGGCAGAAAATATGTGTCGCACCTTCCTTCTCGATCGTCTCTAAAAGAAGATCTGCATTAAAGCCCCTGAGAAGGATGATGGTTGCGCCGAGGATCACCAATGGAGTGACAATTCCATTGAGTTGCGCGGTGTGAAATAGCGGCATCAGTGCGACACTTCTATCGCTAGCTTTAAGGTCCATTTCCACATCGACCGTCATCGACTCGAGGTATACCGAAAGATGGCTGGATGCGACGCACTTTGGAGCGGAAGTAGTTCCGCTGGTGTACAGATAGCTGACCGGATCGCGGTCGTCCACAAAGAACTCGGGTTCGAGCGACGCCGACAGCGAGGAGAAGTCCTCAAGGCTGACCCAGGTTCGCGAGTCGGAACCGGGGTCGAAATGATCCACCAGGCCTTTCGTTACTACTACAAGGGAGATCTGGTCTGCCTCGTCAAGTGACTCTCGCAATAAAGGCACGAGATGCGACTCGGCCACTACCGCTTTGGCTTGAGAATGCTTGAGCAGATAAGAGATTTCAGGTGACTTCCAACCAAGATTTACCGGTACGCAGATGACTCCAAGTTTTGCACATGCATAATACGTGATCAGAAATTCTGCACAGTTACCCGCCATGAGGGCTAAAGAGTCTCCCCTCGACAACCCGTAATCACTTAGTGACCAGGCGAGTTGGTTCACTTCCGAATTTAACTCCCGGTAGCTGTAGCGCCGATCTGCGTCTATGAGGGCAATTTTCTCCGGCATCCTAGAGGCAGATCTGGTGAGGGTATCACCTATATTCACCCGTCTCACCAGGTTACGAAACAGCTCGTATTGGTCGTCAGAAACCATCACTAACCCCCCATATTTTTCGCTCCAGCCAGTACCAAATGTCAAACCGGCTTGCGTAGATAAACCCAAGACATCGACCTTGCCAGCAAATCTATCTCAACGCAAGCTACGTCGCCATCGCAATGCACTTTTGGAGGGAAGCTGGCCCAATTAGTTCCTCATGAACCAATCATTTACCATGGTTCAGCGCGGATCGATGTGCATCTCTTCGTCGCCGCTAGCCAAGAAGATGGTCATCGCACCACGAGATTTAGCCACATAGAGTGCTTGATCCGCCCTCTCGTAGAGCTCTTCAAAAGTCATACCATCCTGTGGTCTAAAGGAAATACCGGCGGATACCCCAATGTTCCACTTGAGCAGCGGAAGAGACTCCACGACCCGTCTGACAAGTACAGAAGTGGATCGCCAAATGCTCGGGTCGTCACTCGGGCCCCATAGGCAAAACTCATCTCCCCCAACCCTCGCCACTGTGTCGCTCTGACGAACCGACCTCTTCATCGCCGAGGCAACCTCCTGCAACGCATGATCACCTGCCCCATGACCGAGCGTGTCATTTACCAGCTTGAAACCGTCCAGGTCAAAGAGTACGAAGGCTCCACGGTTATTGGAATGATTTAGTAAGTCCTGCACCGCTCCTCGGTTGTAAAGTCCAGTAAGGGAGTCGGTCTTTGATCGAACCTCTAACTCCGCCACGGCCTTGAATAATGCCGCATGGTCCCTAGTCAGCCTTCCCCGCAGGAAGCTGTCACAGGAGTCGAGGGTGGCATTTATGTCGACACTCATTCTCCGCTTAATCTGTGAAAGGGTAGGTAGACCTTTTACCCGGTCTCTTTTTGCCTCTACGTAGGCACTAAGTAGTAGCTCATAGGCACCGAGATACCTTGAAGGTTTGACCACGTGCTCAGCATGGGACCTACCAATAGAAGCCGCCACCGATGCGGTCGCTTCTTCTGGCTCAACGGCCAAAATAGCTCGGACATGGGAGACAATCAGGTCGCTGTGAGCAATAATCTCTTCCTCGTCGTCGCCGAAGGTTTCCGATAGCTCCCGGTTTTCAGTTATGTATACCCGAACTTTGTACCGAAATCTCAGCAACAACTCTTCGACAGCGGCCGCACGATCTGGCAAAGACGCCTCACCTATCACGTTGCGCTCTTTGTCCTTCACGGTGCTCTCCTCACCTCGGGAGACCGTAATCCTGGTGAAATAGAACTCTTTATTTACTAATTCTTATCGGTAAAATTCTCAGAAGAGTCAAGCGAATTTGATATTTGAATCATTTATTTAGAATTTGTGCTCATCCTGGTATTTGAGCCAGAACAAATTCACTCGACACAAATAGGAAAACGTCGACTCTGCCACCCGTCTTACGAGGGGTGGCCGTAACTTGGCAAACTAACCCGACGTTGTAGAAAACCGAAGCGGCCATATCAGCACCGATCCAATCATGCACTACCTGGGACCCTTACCCACCGCCCGCTACAACGAGACACCGACGTGCAAAAGGCTCGACCTAGCCGGGCATAAGCCTGTGTGTGTCCACATCATAGACAAACGGGAAAATATTATCCTTGTGTGCCAGAAACGGGGAATGTAACAGCCTGTTTACAGACTGGCGAACGGCGACAAATGGGTCTTTGAATCCTTCAAGCGCCCAAGGAGGTCTAATCCCGATCTCGGCCTCAAGGCTATCTTTGAAGCCGTCGTCGGTGATCTTCTGCAACCCACAATCGGTATGGTGAACTAGTACTATCGACTCGGTGCCAAGCACTCGCTGTGAAACAACCAGGGACCTAATAACGTCATCAGTAACGACACCCCCCGCATTCCTCATGACATGGGCTTCACCTATGTCAAGACCAAGTAGGCCAAAGAGGTCAATCCTGCTATCCATACATGCGACGACAGCCAACTTGAGGCTTGGCTCCACCGCTCTACGGGACTCATCCCTCCTGGCTACCGCATAGGCATCCGCAGCAGCTGTGAGCCGTCCAACAACCGCAGTCGAAGTATGGTCGGAAACATCTGAAACTCCCACTTACGACCTTTCGCTCAGCATTCGATATCATTCGAATTCTAGCTACTTGTCCAAACTAGTTTTTTAGACCTATCAGTATTAGCACGACTAAGCACCTTTGCAAAGTGAAAGGTGTCTCGCCCTGTGATGGTAACCGCGTAGCTCATCTTCCTCCGTCCAGGCAGCCCGCCACCACTTTGATACGAAAGCGATATCCCTAAGTCTGTCCAAGGTTGTACTCCCAGCTAACCCAATCTGTGGTTTTGCCACACTCCGGTAGGGGTGAGTTACTAATCCGACCTATAGAATGGCGTGCGGTACAAGCGCTCGTAGCTCAATGGATAGAGCATCTGACTACGGATCAGAAGGTTGGGAGTTCAAGTCTCTCCGAGCGCGCTAAATAGTTCTGCTCAGCGCACATTTGTGGCACCCACCTATGTCACGGGATTTGATGAACCCAACAATTAACCCTGCATTGGGAGGTTTTGCTTGGGATCCTTACGACTGAGAACGTCGCCAGATCTCTGGGAGCTGCGCTTATACCTTGAGAGAGATACACCCATAGACGGGTACACCACAAGCAAACGACATTCATTGGCAGCAAGTGAGCCGCCGAACGTGAACTCACCAGGCTCTCGCTTGAATTTGTATCAAGTGCCCATCCAACCCAGTCAGAGCAGGCTTTATGGGAAACCAAAACGACTTTCAACGATACCATACTGGCCTGGAAGCAAAATGGGTGGCAAGATCTCTCTCCGAAGACGGTTAGCGATTACGAGAGCCTCTATCGCCTCCATATAAAAGACAAGGTTGGCCAGACACCAACTGCAAAGGTAGGTGTCTTCGAACTCGAAGCTTTCTTTCGTTCACTTTCAGAGCGCGGACTTGGTGCCTCTTGTGTCAGGCAAGTTCGAGCAGTACTCCATAAAGCGGCAAGGTTGGTAGGAAAATGGTCCGGAGGTGTAACTCCAAACCCAGTTTCACTTGCAGATTTACCCAAATCCTCATCGAAAAAGTCCCAAGTGAAATCGCCAACTTTGGAATAAGTCAGGGTAATTCTCCAAACAGCTGAAAAAAGCGGCAACATCCAAATTGCAGTGTTAATTAGACTGATTGCCGCTACCGGTATGCGAAGAGGCGAGGCAGCAGCCCTTCGGTGGTCGGATATTTCATTTGAATCTCGAGAAGTTATCGTCGATGAGTCAGTAATTGGAGCACAAGGGACTTTGATCGTTAAGTCACCTAAAACTTCGGGCTCGCTGCGAACCGTAGCTATCGATGAAGAAACTGTTCGAGTGCTAGAAGGTCTAAGGGGATCTCAGCTTGCCGTCGCTGAAAATTGTGGATTCGCCCTAGATGGTGACGCTTTCGTGTTCAGTTACTCGCCGGATGGTTTAGCTCCACCTCATCCTGACAGTATCTCCCACAGATTCAAAAGAATCGCAAAGCAAGCTGGCGTAGCCCCAGATATACACCTCCATTCGCTTCGTCATTTCCAGGCAACGGTAATTGACCCCTTTGTCTCCGAGGGTCAGAAGCAAGCCCGGCTCGGATGGTCCACGAGCCACATGGCGAGACATTACACGAATCCAATCTCAGACGAGGATAAAAAAGCAGCCGACTAGGTCGGAAGACTGCTCGACAGCTGAGTTAGCCTGTGCCACTCAGTCCGGATTCTCCCAAGCCTAAAAATGACTCGACTTCGTGCCGCAAAAATCGAATCGTTCAGTTTATGACGAAGTGACGAATCCAGGGCACCAGACATGGGAGATGAAGTTCGAGAAGAAATAAACACTCCCACAAGCTAAAGTCAACTACCGACAAACTATATCCATACTGATATACTTGAATCGTGAAACCAGTGCAATTTCTCGGTGATTCGCTGAAGCGTCTACGAGACTTTCCAGAAGACGTTCGGATGGATGCTGGCTATCAAATAGACAAGGTGCAGCATGGCCACCAGCCCGATGACTTCAAGCCGATGCCCTCAGTTGGCAAGGGTGTCGAAGAAATAAGAATACGAGATGCCTCAGGTGCATATCGAATTATTTACACTGCTCGCCTTAGCGACAGAGTGGTGGTTCTTCATGTTTTTGCGAAAAAGACGCAAGCCACATCTGTGCTAGATATAGATGTGGCCAAAAGACGGTTCAATGAGTTGATGGGAGGGAAATATGAGCAAGAACAATAATTTCGAAAGCGTGTGGGATGCAATTGCGGATACGCCGGAACAAGCGGCGAATCTACGGGCCCGAGCGGAACTCATGCAAAAGATTGCAGCCATCGTGAAAGAAAGCGGGTGGACCCAAGCAGAAGCTGCTAAGCATTGCGGAATTACTCAGCCTCGAATGAACGACCTTCTGCGTGGGCGAGTGTCACGTTTCTCCCTTGATGCATTGGTAAACATTGCCACAGCGACTGGTCGACAGGTTCATGTAGAGTTAAAGACGGTATGAGTCTTTAAGGCCGTCACGTTTCAGGTCCGTCGCGATCGGCGCAAGTCTCCCTGTTTTCTGCAGTCGGCCCACATGCACAGTTTAGGAAACTGATATCAATCAAATCGCTTTTGGCTTTGTCAACTTCCGTAACTTCAGGATTAGAGCTCTTCTATATGCAGGAATGGCGAACTGGGACCTTTTGGAATCGGCTCGACCCTACTAAAATCCGAAGAGTCCGCTGTTGGTTGCGTTATTTTGTTCTACCTGCATTTAAGCAGGGAAAAGTTGATAACTGATGGGGGCTATTGCTTAACACGAACTACCTGTTCAAAGGATACATTGTCTGCTCGCGCGGCCTCTAAGGCTCGGGCAGGATAATCCGCCAACCTGTGTTGAGTTTAACATAAGTCGGCGAAACATATCCGACCAACATTTTGAACAACATTTTTCGATCTATTCACATAACATTCTAAAATGCGCCAATGAGCCCTTTTAATTTCTTGTGGGATGTGTTAATCTCCATATGACATGCTCACGCCATCAGAACTCACCACCATCAAAGCATTCCTGGGCGAGACGG
>JAKCBW010000056.1 GCA_021842145.1 Actinomycetes bacterium | reverse complement strand
CACTTCGCTGACTGACGGCAGGTAGTCCCCCAAAGCGATTTTTCCGGTATGCAGTGCCCCTTTGACCTGTTCAACTATTTGAAGGTAGGGAGGAACGCCAGTGGCCCGGTCAATGGGAAAATGGATCTTCCTCTCTATCATACCTATAGCATATTAGAGGTATGATATCCACGGTGCAGCTTCGAAGATGTCTTTTGGAAGGCTTGCACATCACGGCCTGATCGAGGAGCTTCATCCTGTCTCGGTGCTCGGCGTAACTGGAGGAGGATCGCCGAGGAGATCTGGCCCTTCATCCTTGGTGAACCATCGACTGAACTAGGAGTGCTTGAGGCCAAGTGGCTCAGAGAGGGCCGAGGGCCTGAGGATTCTATTCGCGAGTCGAATCGGCAACTCATGGCATAGTGGGCTATTCGGCTAGTCGATGTCCGCTACGATAAGCCTGGAATATGACAGTGGCGGGCATCCACTATCCGGGCTCATATGCGGATAGCTGCTCTTGGATCCCGATGATGCAGCAGGCTTGGATTGCCTGGACCCGTTTCGGTTCAAATCGATAGCTCGCCATGGCGAGTCATACTCTTCTTCCGTTTGGTACAGCCCGCCAATGGTGCTCCGCCGCCAAATACCGACAATTTGTGGTGAACCCGAAAGCAGAAGTCGTCAGTCCCACTTCACCTACGACCTATAACCACGTCACGGTAGCCTCGCACTCCCGCCACCTAAAGACCATGACGAATAACCCACGACCTGGGTAATGGGCCAAAAGGGTCTCTGCATAGATAACTTCACATGGGATAGCCCACCCTTTTGGGATCGATCATTCCCTTCAAAGGCGATCTCGCTGAGTTGCCATCTGACCAGTGGACATGGCTGAGCGGCGCCACCGTTTCTCGGCGAGAGGGCACCGTCCTTCAGGGCGGGGAGATTGTCAATTTGTGAAAGTGAGTTTTTACATTGTTTATACGATTTGACGGCGGATTATCCCGCCCGAATCTCGTTGGCGCATAATTGGACTTATGTAATACGGCTTCGTTGCCGTAGTTATCTATGTCACAAGGCATTTGTATCATCAGGCTGTCTAGTTCTCTACAGATTGGAGTGATCTTGGTTGAACTTCCCCGGCATTTGATGGAGCGTGGTGCTTGGCATGTCTTGTCCTACCCCGAGGTGAGGCAGGGATGCCCGCTATGTTCGGAGTTCCACGATGCGCTAATTCTAACTTCTCAACTAGGGTCGGCTTGTTGGTCGATGCAGGTTCTCGACTTGCCGGAGTTCTGTGAGCGGTCGAGACGGTCGGAATCGGCGAACAACTCGGTTGACTTCCTTGAAGGTGTTGTCTTTGACCTGGCGGGCTTTGCTGGGAACGAAGCTAACCAGGGGATCTTTCCACTGTCCCGCTTGCTTGGGGACGACCACAATCACTACGAGTTCTCACTTTGTGGAAGGAACCGTTTCGATCGGTCCTCGGTCTTTCTGCGTGCCAGGATGCAGGTCGATTCACATCAGGAATTCTTTGATTCGGTCGACGGTCGGGTAGTGCCGATAGTTTACGACGCCACGTGGCAAATTATGAAGGACTGGCTCATGATCCTTAAAGACGAAATCGATCGAAGTTCGGCCCACCTGGTTTTCTGCTGAAAAAGCTCAACTAACTCGGTCGATGGCGCAACTGTTTTTCCTGGCCGGATGGATTTTTAGATAATTCCTGAAAAATATTTGGAACTTTCGCGAGTTGGATGTATCATCTTCTGAAGTTGTATAGACAGGATGAGAATGATAACTATTCAGCCAGGGAAACTAGATCTGGTGACCCTAAGAGAGGTCTATAGATCAGAAAGTGTCGAATATCAACTCGACCCGAGCGCTTATCGGCAAATCGATGACGGGTCGGAGACGGTGCGTGTCATCGCCGAAGGCGGTCAACCGGCGTATGGTATAAACACCGGCTTTGGAAGATTGGCACAGACCCATATTCCTAAGGACCAACTCGAACTGTTGCAGAAGAATCTGGTTTTGTCCCACGCCGTAGGGGTGGGCAGACCACTTGACGGCGGGATCGTCCGTCTGGTTATGTTGCTGAAAATTGCGAGTCTGGCAAGGGGCAGCTCCGGGGTGAGGCGAGAGGTAGTTGATGCTCTGATCCGCCTGGCAAATGCAGGAGTAATCCCCTATATCCCAGAGAAGGGTTCGGTCGGGGCATCGGGAGACTTGGCGCCACTCGCCCACATGTCCACTGTTCTATTGGGGATGGGTGAGGTTTTCTTAGCTGGTCGACGGATGAGTTCATCGGAAGCCTTGGCACAGATCGGAATGGAACCGTTGGTCCTGCGTGCCAAAGAGGGTCTGGCCCTTCTGAATGGGACCCAGGTGTCAACGGCGATAGCCCTTGCGGGAATTTTTAGGATTTATGATCTCCTACGTAGCGCCATAGTCTCAGGGGCACTCTGTGTCGACGCTGCAGCCGGCTCTACTGTTCCATTTGACCCGAGGATCCAAGAGCTCCGCGGCCACAAGGGCCAGATAGAGGTGGCGAGGGCACTTCGAGATCTGCTCGTTGGATCTGAGATCAATTCCTCGCACCAGGATTGCGAGAAGGTCCAGGATCCATACAGCCTCCGTTGCCAACCTCAGATCCTAGGTGCTTGTTTAGACCAGATCAACTATGCCGCCTCTGTGCTGCTGATCGAGGCTAACTCGGTTTCGGACAACCCGCTGGTCTTTCCTGAAACTAACGAGGTGCTTTCGGGTGGAAACTTCCACGCCGAACCGGTGGCCTTTGCCGCCGACGCCCTGGCGGTAGCGGGAGCGGAGGTCGGATCGCTTTCCGAGAGGCGCATCGCCCTATTAATGGATGCCGCCTTGTCGGGCCTTCCCCCATTTCTGGTTAGAGATGGCGGTGTCAATTCGGGATTTATGATTGCCCACGTTACCTCGGCGTCCTTGGCATCTGAGAATAAGACCTACGCTCACCCAGCGTCTGTCGATTCCCTGCCTACCTCGGCTAACCAGGAGGACCACGTTTCGATGGCGACTTTTGCGGCAAGAAAGCTTCATGATATTGCCGACAATGTCGCAGCTATCGTTTCGATCGAGCTATTGGCGGCGACGCAGGGTGTCGAATTGAGGGCGCCCTTCTCGACCAGTCCATCGTTGCAGCCGGTAGTCGACAGAATCAGATCCCTCGTCGCCCACTACGACATCGATCACTACCTCGCTCCAGATATTCAAAAGATAATGGACCTGGTTAACTCCGGAGCTGTGGCCGATTTTTGCCCACTCGGGGTTCTCAGTTGACCGGGTTTAGGTTACTAGGCCCGGGTGGTTTCGGCTTAGAGGTCGATTTAGTCCAGCCGACTAGGGAATCCTCGTATTGCTATGAATACTAAACCCGAATATCAGCGGATCATCGACTTCATCGTTTCGAAAATAGAGTCCGGTGGGCTCAAAGCCGGTGACAAGATCCCTTCTGAGAACGAACTGGCGCAAGAGTTTGATGTAGCACGGATGACCGCAAATCGGGCGATCAAAGAACTTGTCCATAGGGGACTACTCCACAGGGTAAAGGGATCTGGGAGCTTCGTGTCTAATCAGCATTATGACCAGACCCTGGTGCAGATCTCTTCGATCAGTAACTTGGTCCGATCAAAAGGGGCTTCCTACAGCGCCACGGTAGTGGAACTGGACACACGGTATTGCGATTCCGTGCTAGCGGAGAACTTTGGATTACCAGAGGGGGCACCTGTCTACTTTGCGGAAGTGGTCCACTTTGAAGACCACCTTCCCATACAGCTAGAAAGGCGGTGGGTGAATCCATCTTTGGCGGAGGGTTTTATGGAACAGGATTTTTCAATCAAAACGACGACCGAGTTTCTTATGGAGGTAGCCCCACTCTCCAGGGTCGAGTACCGGATAACCGCAGTTTCTCCGGATCGAAAGATTCGGGCTGCCCTGGACCTCGAAGAGACCGAGCCGGTTTTGAAATTAAGGCGAAAAACATGGTCTTTCAGTGCGGTAGTTACCGAGGTCGACCTTTTTCACCCAGGATCCCGCTTCTCGTTTAGCGGATTTAACGATTTTTCGAAAGGAGAAAATAATGGATTCCCCCGAGTCCGATAATCGTCACGTTTCACCTAGCAAGACCTTTACCAGGCATGATCCCTCTCGAACGATTAGGGCACCTAGGGGCAGCCAGCTGAGCTGTAAGAGCTGGTTGACCGAAGCTCCATTCAGGATGATTCAAAATAACTTGGACCCAGAAGTGGCTGAGCATCCATCTGACCTTGTCGTTTACGGTGGAATTGGAAGGGCGGCTCGATCATGGGAGAGCTTCGACACTATCTTGGAGACCCTCAAGAACCTTGAAGATTACGAGACCCTTCTGATCCAAAGCGGTAAACCGGTTGGGGTGTTCCGTACTCACGTCGATGCACCGAGGGTTTTGATCGCAAATTCAAACCTTGTTCCGCACTGGGCGACTTGGGAGCATTTTAGTGAACTCGACCAGCGGGGCTTGATCATGTATGGCCAGATGACCGCTGGTAGCTGGATATATATAGGTTCGCAAGGCATCGTGCAGGGCACCTACGAGACTTTTTTTGCCATAGCTAAGCGCCATTTCAACGGCGTAGCGCAAGGACGATGGATTCTGACCGCTGGGTTGGGCGGAATGGGCGGAGCCCAGCCACTCGCAGCGACGATGGCGGGTTTTTCGATGATCGCCGTCGAGTGCGACGAGACGAGGATAGATTTTCGTCTAAAGAGCAGGTATCTAGATACCAAGGCCACGAGTCTGGATGAAGCGCTCGCAATCCTCGAGGATAGTAAGGCTGCGGGCAAGGCCGTTTCGATTGGCCTACTGGGCAACGCCGCAGATCTATTCCAAGAGATACTCGACCGAGGGATCAAACCCGACGTCGTCACCGACCAGACGAGTGCTCACGATCCGCTCCATGGTTATCTCCCCCAAGGTTGGACCATTGCCAAGTGGAAAAAGGAGCAGGAGTTTGATCCCGACGGCGTGGTTAAAGCGGCTAAAGAGTCGATGGCGAGTCAGGTCAAGGTGATGCTCGAGTTTGCAGATTCGGGGATTCCAACGGTCGACTACGGCAATAACATACGCCAGATGGCATTTGATATGGGGCTAAAGAGGGCATTTGACTTCCCTGGATTTGTCCCCGAATACATAAGGCCGCTTTTCTGCCAAGGTTATGGTCCCTTTAGGTGGGTGGCACTATCGGGAGATAAAGAGGATATATACAAGACCGACGCCAAGGTAAAAGAGTTAATTCCAAACGATCCCCACCTGCATAACTGGCTCAACATGGCGCGAGAATGCATTGAATTTCAGGGCTTGCCAGCGAGGATCTGTTGGGTCGGTGTCGAGGATAGATACCGACTTGGCCTGGCATTCAATGAGATGGTCAGGACGGGAGAGCTCTCTGCGCCTATCGTCATCGGTAGGGACCACTTGGATACCGGATCGGTAGCTTCCCCTAATCGGGAGACCGAATCGATGGCCGATGGTTCAGACGCAATCTCTGATTGGCCGCTCCTTAACGCGATGCTCGGGGTCGCAGGCGGGGCGACCTGGGTCTCGATCCACCATGGGGGAGGTGTCGGGATGGGATTTTCCCAGCACTCGGGGATTGTCATCGTTTGCGATGGTAGCGATGGTGCAAAGCGAAGAATAGAGAGGGTTCTTTTCAATGATCCCGCTACCGGGGTTATGCGCCACGCAGACGCAGGATATCCGATCGCTATTGAGGCGGCAAAAAAGGTCGGCCTTAAGCTCCCGATGCTTGGGTTGGGCTAGAGTATGCCAAGCGATTCAAAGGGCCTGATCCTTCGCAACTGTAACGTCATAGACACCGATTCGGATGGTCAGTTCGTGATCCAAAAAGACGCCGAAATCGTCATCAGGGATGGATTGATCGAGGCGGTCGGCCCGAGGGGAAATTTCCCTATACCTTCGGCGGAGTACGAGGAGCTCTCCTGCGACTCCGCCTGGGTAACTGCCGGGCTGATAGATTGCCATACCCACCTTATCTACGGGGGTAATCGAGTCGATGACTACCAAGCAAGGCTCGGAGGAGGAAACTACCTGGCGATTAACCAATCGGGTGGCGGAATTAACTCGACCGTGGAGTCGACTAGGGCGACTAGCCGCGAAGACTTATTGAAACTCGCTAAGTTCCGCCTCTCGCAGATGGCAAGGAGTGGGACTACCTCCGTCGAGATCAAGTCTGGATACGGACTCGATTTAGAATCCGAAATCAAGATGCTCAGGGTTGCGAGGGAACTCGATGGTTTCCTTGGTATTAGCGTCAAGGCGACTTTTCTGGGTCTACACGTCGTGCCCAAGGAGTTCGTCAACCGTGGCGACGACTATGTCGACTACATAGTCAATGTGGTTCTCCCCGAAGTCGTCAACCTCGGCCTGTTGGACGCGGTGGACGGTTTTTGCGAGTCCATCGCCTTTTCTCCGGGGCAACTGGCAATCCTCTACGAGCGTGCCAGGTCGCTAGGTGTTGCGATAAAGGGTCACGTCGAGCAACTCTCAAACTCTTCGGGAGGCTCCCTGCTCGCAGGGTTCGACGCGTTGAGCGCTGACCATCTCGAGTACATCGACGAAAAGGGGGTAGAGGATCTGGCTAGGAAAGGCGTAGTGGGGGTGCTACTGCCCGGAGCTTACTACTTCTTGTCCGAAAAAACCCGTCCTCCGATCGAATTGATGAGGAAGCACTCTCTGGCGATGGCGGTGGCAACGGACGCCAATCCAGGAACTTCGCCGTTATATTCGCTGCTGCTAGCGATGAATATGGCCACAGTCCTCTTTGGGCTGACCCCACAGGAGGCCCTCAGGGCTACCACCTCAAATGCTGCAAGGGCCCTCGGTTACAGAGACAGGGGACGTATTGAAGCCGGATTGAGGGCCGACTTATGCGTATGGGGGATAGACCATCCTGCGGAGCTCTCCTACTATCTGGGCCTCTCACCACTTATTTACAGAATTACAGATGGAGTAGTCAGGGATGCTCGTACCAGTGAATAGTGCCGACATGGTCCTAAGGGACGATTCGGACGAGGGCCCAGCCGCACTTCGGGTCCATCAAGTGATCTCCTCCTTTTCGCCTGAGGCAGCGAAGGGATCGTCGGTGCTCGTCGGTTTCTGTTCTGATCTTGGAGTGGTTGCTAACTCGGGGAGACCCGGTGCGAAGGATGCACCCTCTGCGCTTCGTAGGCAGCTCTACAACTTTGCCTATAACGGTCCAAGGAAAATATTGGATCTAGGAGATGTGGTAGCGGACCAAGGTGGCGGGTTAGCTCAGATGCAGGGGGAGCTGTCGAGCGTAGTCCGGAGTGTACTCCGTATGGGTGGAAGGCCCGTAGTTGTCGGAGGGGGTCACGAAGTCGCTTGGGGAAGCTGGCAGGGGATTAGAGGACACCTTGGTGATGACCTACTCAGGTCCAAAAGGGTTGCGATTGTCAACCTAGACGCACACTTCGATATCAGGTCAATCCCTATTCCATCCTCGGGTACTCCTTTTTTTCAGATTGCTACGTCTCTATTTGATTCAAAACTCGCATTTAACTACATCTGTCTTGGAGTCTCGGAGGTCTCGAATACGGCGGTTTTGTTCCAAAGGGCAGAGCAGTGGGGCGTTGAATACGTGTTGGATCGGGAGATGCAAAACTTTGACGACTCTTTGATCAGCGACATTCTTGATCGCTTTGACCTCATCTATTTGAGTGTCGATTTTGATGTGCTTCCGCCCTGGTCGATGGGGGCCGTTTCCGCACCTTCGACATTTGGCGTGTCGATGGCGGTAGTCGACGCGGTGATCGAAACTCTCGTCGCGTCACAAAAGGTGATTTCGATTGATTTCGCCGAATTTAACCCCAGTTTCGATCGGGATTCTCTCTACGCTAAGTCGGCTTCAAGACTGGTGATGACCGCACTGAGGTAGCGGGGCCTTAGCACCCTCCAGGAGGACCTAAGGCGCCAGTCCCTACCGTTGGATTGTCCACGTAACCGGTGTTCGAAGGCCTTGAAATTGCCCCAAGGTGTACGACATAGTACTCCCCCCGGTAGGAGATTAGCGAGATGACCCCGATCGAATGCGTCACCCCTCCGACTTTGTAAAGGAGTCTTACCCCGGGTAGATGCCAGTATCCGAGCTTGTTGTAGCAGGTGTTAGGGAGTACCCAGTTCGCATAGGATGCATCTGCCCTAAAGCCGACGTAGCTCGTTGCTCCCTGGGATGCAAAGAGTGCGTGCGCCGCTTCGACATCGAGTGCGAAGTGCTGAAGGAGACGATTTGCATAGTCGAAAGAGTTGTTGGAAAGCCCCTTTATCTGCCTGTACGAATCCAAGGTGAGGTAACTAGCTAACGCTGTAGTTATGGAGTCAGATGCGATTCCGGCGTAGAGATCTTGCATTCTTAGAGCTAAAGATTTTGAAGACAACGAGGGTTTCTGATTTGTTTGGGGGAGTTCTCCTGGGTCGGTCGTAGGAGTTGTCGATAAAAGATTTGCCTCAGAGGTCGAAGTTGTGCTCAATTGACTTGGGCGGGTAGTTGATACGGTGCTTATCTGTGGAGCGGTGGAAGGACTACCTCCAAAGAGAAAACCTCCCAATAGGAGACCGATTACCAGCGTAGAAGTCATTAGCACAAGTATCGAAGTTATGGAGAAGGTTTTTTGGTATCTTGGCAAGAACTGGCCCCTCGTATTCTTGGTCTCAGTCGTTTTACGTCGACATTATTGAGGAAGTAGTTCCACATCCTCGGTCCTACTTGATCGTAGAAGTCTACAATAGCAAGCAATTTAACAACATTTCTTGAAACCACCACGAGGAGCTTCGCTGACCATTTCATCGACGCTTTCGGGTGGGGGGAAGTGTTCCTTGAGTTGACTATTTAGTGTTTTTTCACACGGCGCAGTGCGGATTTTGAACTGGAGGTCGAGTAACAAGCCTCCCTGCCGCCAGATAATCGGGCCCTTTTCATAGAACGGATGAGCCTTCCGGTATTTCTACGACTACGCCAGGCTTGTGAATTGGCATCAATTAGTCCTAGTCGGATTGTATAGCGAGATGTCGGTAAAGTTAGTACCGTTCTGTGCACCGCCATATGTGCACTGATTCACTCTCTGCTCGGGTCAATTTACTAATTCCTGCTGCGCCCTCGGAGCTTTGCTAGATAGTTACTGGGTCGATTCGATGAATTGTACCTAAGAGGGATAAATCGATATTTTGGCCCGACGGTAGCCTTGTTATGTAACGATGTCGAGCTTGGGAAACAGATGAGGTCAAGACGCTTCCGAATTGGGTGGCTGGGGATCCTTTCGGTCATGGTGGTGGCCGGATGTGCGGTTCTAGTATTCCTAGTTAGGGGCTCATTGTCTTTCGCTTCAGCTTCCACCCCGGATTCAACAAAGGTTGCCGCCAAGACAGTAAAACCGCTGATGTTGCTGGCTGCTTTGCCGATGCCATCTTCGGTGGCTACTTCACCGAAGGGCCCATTCATGCTGACCTTCAATCAACCCGTCAGCGCCAGCGGCATGTCTCATATGGAGACGTCGGTCCCAGGATCATGGCGTTCAAAGGATCGCTACACGGTCGAATTTATACCCACCCAGACCCTCCTGCCTGACACCAAAGTGTGGATCAAGAGCCCAACGAGACTCTCGGCGGGCCCAATCGGACAGAGTGGAGCCACCCTTTCAAAGCCGCTAGACCTTAGCTGGACTAGCGAGGGTGGGTCTGTCTTGAGGTTGCAACAGGTATTAGCGGTACTTGGATACCTTCCATATACATGGGCGCAACAGGCATCCCAATCGGCACTATCTCCAGTGCAGCAACTCTACTCACCGCCGACTGGCACATTTACACCGCGTTATCCAAATACCCCAGCGTCTCTGCTGTCGTCCTTCGTTCCGGGGGTGGATGACCGAGTGACCCAAGGTGCGATGATTGCCTTTGAACGAAGCAATGGCATGCCGGCCTACGCTTCTATAAGGCCCCAACTTTGGCCAGCGCTCCTGAACGCTGAAGCATCTGGAGCTACCAATGCAAAGGGTTATAGCTACGCCATGGTCTCAACGGCCCTCCCGGAAACGATCTCCATTTGGCATGATGGAACCATTGTGTTTCATACCCTTGTCAACACTGGATTGCCCCAGACTCCCACGCCTGTCGGAACCTTTTTTGTCTATTTGCGCTACCCAACCCAGACGATGAGGGGAACTAACATCAATGGCACCTACTACGTGGACCACGGCGTCAAGTGGGTCAACTACATTGACGGCAGTGTGGCGGTTCACGGCTTCATAC
>JAKCBW010000055.1 GCA_021842145.1 Actinomycetes bacterium | reverse complement strand
TCCGATCTAGGGACTTTGTCTTCGTCGACGACGTGGTGGATGCCTTCGTCCGGGCGTTGGATTCGGGTGGGGGCCTAGTTATGAACGTCGCCTCGAACGTAGCGACCTCGGTGTTGACCCTCCACAAATTGCAGAGCGAACTCTCTAACTACCACCAAGAGCCAATTTTTTCCCCGGCAAGAAGTGGGGAATTGATGCATTCGAGGCTCGACAATACCCTAGCGAGGGTGCACCTTGGATGGGAGCCCTGGACGCCCCTTGAAGATGGGCTAAAAAGGACCCTCGCCTACTTCAAGGCGACTCTGGGTTAGCTCACCGAAAGAGGTCCTGGTCGGGACTGCGAATTATCTCAGCGGCCCTTTTCCCCTCGGTGATCCAGCCTGAATCGACCCCCCTGACTACCGCCACCGGGATTGCGGTCGCCTTCTTTTTTACGAGGTCGGCTGCCGAGGCGATCTCGTCGGCGACACACACTTCAGTAGCGACGAGGGTTCTCCCGCCGGCATCCTTTGTACCCTTCAGATTCACGATCACCTCTAGGCCAGCGGAACCGATTGCCACGTCGGTTACTCCGTTGCGCCACGCCCGTCCAAATGTATCTGAGACGATGACTGCGATATCTACCCCGGTCAGTGCCTTTACCCTTCGCCTGATCCACTGTGCCGACCGGTCGGGGTCTATTGGCAGGAGGGAGATCTCTCCATCGAGGTTATTGGACCTATCTACCCCGGAATTAGCACAGATGAAACCGTGATGGGTCTCGGTGATCAGTAGGTGCCCCCTTTGTCGGAGGATCCGCTTTGCTTCGGATAACACCGCCTCCTCATAAGCCGCTTCGTCGTCTTGACCGGCTAAGACTATGCGACCCTCGGCTTTGGAGACGACCTTCTGCGTGACAACGGCTATGTCGTTCTGTTCAAAAGCGAAGTTGTTGACCATTTCCAAAGCGACGTCGTCTCCGGGCCTTATCTCGCCAATCCCGATGATCGGGAGGATCTCAATTTTTTGCATCACTCGCCTAATTGTCTGTGCGATGACCCAGGCGTTGGCCCGGCATTCGAAAACGGAGCTAGTTAACGGCCCCGGCCATAGCGAACCTAACCGTCGCCTCTGCTAAGGCCTCTTCCTTTGCCCTTGTGGTCATCATGGTATCTGTTAGAAGTACTCTATAGCCGAGTGACTCGAGTTCGCTTTTAGCGTCGGAATCTCTATGGTCGATGACAATACCGGAGGCGAAGTCCTCATAGATGCGGGCCACAGAGACAAGGGAGGCGTCACCAAAGAGGTCTCTGAGGTTTGACTCGGCGGGCCCCTTTATCGCCTTACCCCCGACAATAGGGGATACCAATACCGTAGATGAGCGTCTCTTTATCACCGCTTTTGCGATCTCATCGATCGCTAATATCGGTTTGATCGAAAGTATCGGGTTGGAGGGGGCGATTATGATCACCTCCGCCTCGGCTATCGAATCTAAAACCTGGGGTGCCGCCGAGGCCGTCTCCGCCCCACGATAATTGACCTCTAGGACCCTCTCCTGGTGCCTCTGTTTGACGAAGTACTCCTGAAAGCTCACCTCCCGGGTAGTTCCGCCGCTGGATAGGACGATGCGGGTCCTGACGGGATCGTTCGACATGGGCAAGATCTCTATCCCGACATTGCGCTTCGAGGCTATTTCGGCGGTAACTTCGCTTAGCGTCGCTTTTTCATTCAGTCGGTCAGTTCTGTAGAGGTGGGTTGCGAGGTCTCTATCCCCGAGGGAAAACCAGCTTTCGCCCCCTAGCGCCGTCAGCTCTTGCATTGCTACAAATGTCTCATCTTTTACTCCCCAACCGAGGGTGTCATTGGAAAGGCCGGCGAGTGTATAGGTGACCGTGTCGATGTCCGGCGAAACCGCAAGGGAGTGGAATCGATCGTCGTCGCCGGTATTTACTATCGCAACAATGTGTCGGCCTAAATGGGAGCCCCTTAGGCCCCTAAGGAACTTGGCGGCACCAACTCCACCAGAGAGTACGCATATCATCCTTAGAGATTAACTTAGCATGGGCGAATTAGGGCTGGTAGGATATCCTCTCCATCTGGCAGAGTTGGAGGAATGGTGAAGGTAGCGCTCGAGGCGACGGCACTACTCGGCGAAAAAAGTGGTGTCGGCCAATTCGTGATGGGTGCCGTATCCGCTCTGAACTCCCTGCCCGGGGTAGACCTATCTGCATTCGCAGTTACCTGGCGTCGCAGGGGACAGCTGGCACAGCGGCTTCCAAGTGGGGTCCGCCCATGTGGTCTGCCGATGCCGGCACGCCCCCTGAATCGCATGTGGAGCTCATTTGAGTTCCCACCGGTGGAGCTTTTTCTGGGGAAGGTCGACGTCGTGCACGGGACTAACTTCGTTGTCCCCCCGGCGATCCTCGCCAACAGGGTAGTTACCGTCCACGATTTGACCCCATTGAGGTTTCCTGAGTTCTGTCGGGCAGAGGTGCTAGTCTTCCCTCGCCTCGTCAAGAGGGCTATGGACAGGGGGGCGATCGTACATACTCCATCGGAATTCGTCCGAAGGGAGGTCATCGAACTGCTGGGCGGAGATCCAGACCGTGTAGTTGCGGTAGCACACGGTATTAGCGAAGTGTCAGAAGACGCCCTTCCGATGCAACTAACCGAACCACATCCACGATACCTCTTAGCCCTCGGCACGATAGAACCGCGCAAGGACTACATCACCCTGCTGAGGGCCTTCGACAGGGTGGCCGAGTCGGAACCGGATCTACGGCTGGTAATTGCGGGTGGCCGAGGTTGGGGATTCGATGAGTTCAAAGCTGAACTCGAAAGGACCAAAAACCGGGCACGGGTAGATTATGTCGGCTACGTGGATGACCGCCGAAGGGTCGAGTTGCTAAGAGGCGCTTCGGTCTTTGTATACCCGTCCATCTATGAAGGGTTTGGTTTCCCCCCTCTGGAGGCGATGGCCTGCCAGACCCCCGTCGTTACCACGAGGGCGGGTGCCATAGAGGAGGTGGTTGGCGATGCCGCAATTCTGGCTGAGGTCGGTGACCCCCATGGACTAGCCGACGCTATTGACTCGGTACTCAATGATCAACCGATCCGTAGTCGACTTATTGGCGAGGGACAAGCTAGGGTGAAGCAATTTACTTGGCACAGGGCCGCAGAGGGACTGTTGTCGATCTATCGCCTTTTTAACGGATAAATGGTGAACGAATCGGGTGTTTAAAACGAGTAGCCGTCGGTGAAAACTCTACTGGTAACTGAGCAACTTCGGAGGAAGATCCCAGGCGGGATTGGGACCTATACCCGATCCATTCTGGAGTCTTTGGCCAAAGTTCAAGTCGACCCGAGTGTCGATACAGGTGTCGATACAGGTGTCGATACAGGTGTCGATGCTGGTGTCGATGCTGGTGTCGATGCTGGTGTCGATGCTGGTGTCGAGGTAGAGCTCTTCGCTTCGCGAAATGGCGAAGGTGGACCTGATCCGCTGATGGGGTTTGGATTTCCAGTAAGAACTTCGAGACTCCCTCACCCTCTGGCCCAGCGAGCCTGGGATAGGGGACTCGACCCTCCCAAGCTGGAGCCGGGCGAACTCCTCCACTCCTTCTCGATGGGGGGACCACGGCTGAAGTCAAAGGCGAATCGATCGATCTTTACCATCTACGACACTGCGTGGATCGAAGTCCCCGAGACCTTCCCCAAAAGGGGTCGGGCTTGGCACGCTGGAGCGTTCGAGCATATCCGCAAGAGCGGATCGCACGTAGTTACTATTTCAGAGCGATCACTTACCTCTTTGGTCAATGAGGGCATCGACCCCGAGCAGTTGACGCTGATCCCGCCCGGATCGGATCACCTTTCGGTGGCGGACAAGGGCGCTACTGAGGCGCTCCTAGCCGAACTCGGAGTAGAGTCCGCCTTCATACTCTCCGTCTCCACTCTGGAGCCCCGCAAGAACCTCAAGAGGCTGGTAGAGGGATTCCGTAGGTTCAGGGCGCTAAACGCCGAGCCTATCGACCTTGTAGTGGTGGGACCCAAGGGTTGGAACGACTCCGAAATCGATCCCACTCCCGATGTGCATTTAGCTGGGTTGGTACCCTCGTCTGTGTTGGCCGGTCTGTTGACTAAGGCGACGTCGTTAGTTTACGTCCCGATCTACGAAGGCTTTGGTCTACCGGTACTGGAGGCAAATGTTAGCTGTGTCCCGGTTGTCGCTTCGGACATACCGGCCTCGGAGGGTTGTGCCCTGATCGTCGATCCCCTGGACCCCGATTCGATTGCCCATGGGATAGAGAGGTCGATCTTTGACACCCGTCTCCGTTCTGAACTGGTGACTTGTGGGCTGCTCAGGGCCTCGGAGATGACCTGGGAGCGTAGCGCTGTAGAACATTTGAACCTCTGGAAGAAGTTGGCCGACAGATGAGGTTCTCCATCGACCTCTCGGCGGTCCCGGCTAGGCCAGCGGGAGCGGGAAGGTATGCCATCGCCCTCGCATCGGGGATCTGTAAGTCGATGTCCGAATCGGATAGCGCGCTATTGATCTCCAATGCACACACCGCAGCCTTTTGGCGGGGCCTCGCCCCTTGTGCGGAGGTGGCTGCGAAGGTCCCCGGTAACAGGGTTTTGCGGCTGATCTACGAGCAGACAATCTTTGAGCGGCTACTAAGTAAGAGCCTGGTAGATGTCCACCACGGGATCCACTACACCATGCCAGAGGGCTTCAAGGGGGCAAAAGTGGTGACGATCCACGACCTTACCCTTTTAGAGCATCCCGAATGGCACCAGAGGTCCAAGGCGATACTCTTCAAAAGGGCCCTTTTGGTTGCGGCTAAAAGCGCCGATTTTTTGATTTGCCCCTCCAACTTCACCGCAGACAAGCTACGGAACCTCTTGAGTCCGAGGGGTAGTGTCGTCGTCATCCATCACGGCGTGGACCAGAAGGGGATAGGCGGTGAGTCTGGAGATCCAGCGAAGCTCCCTGAAGGCCTCTCTCGGTCCCCTTATATCCTCTTTGTCGGTACGATAGAGCCGCGAAAGGATCTTGCCACCCTTTTGAGGGCATTCGAGCGGGTCGGTGAGAAGAACGGGGAGCTTGCCCTCGTGATCGCCGGTCAGGTCGGCTGGAAAGCCACCGAAGTGATCGCTCGGATCGAAGGCAGTCCACTAAAGGAGCGGATCTTCCGCCTCGACTACGTGGACGAAGCCACCCTAGGGGCCCTATATGCGAAGGCAAGTGCTTTTGTGTACCCCTCTTTTGAGGAGGGTTTCGGCCTCCCCGTTCTGGAGGCGATGAGATCCGGCGTTCCTGTGATTACAACCAGGGGGACTTCGATGGCCGAGGTGGCAAGGGGAAGTGCGTTGTTGTTTTCCCCGGGCAACTATGAGGAATTGGCGGCGGCGATCGAGTCGGTGATCGACCAGACTATAGCGAGTGAGAAATTAGTCGCCAAGGGGCTAGCGGTTTCGTCCGAATACACCTGGGAAGCGTCGATCAAGGCTCATTTGGCCGTCTATCGTTTGGCGGCGGAGAGAAATTAGTGCTTAGAGGGATCGAATGAAGTCGCTGATAACTGGTATAAACGGATTCGTGGGCGGTTGGCTCAAAGAGCACCTATTGGCCGAGGGGGATTCGGTCATCGGCCTTCCAGAAGGTCTCGACATTTGTGACCGCAAGGGAATTATAGATTTTATGAGGTCCGTGGAGGTCGATTGGCTATTCCACTTGGCGGCCCTTACCCACGTCGGACAGAGCTGGCATGACCCAGAGGCTTTCTTCCGGGTAAACGTTATCGGAACCCAGAATGTCACCGAAGCGCTTGCGGAGTCTAACCCCAATGCCAAGATGATCTATATCTCCTCATCCGAGGTCTACGGTCAGAGCTTGATGGGGGAAAGTTCCCAAAGCTATCTTCCAATCAATGAGACAATTTCGATCCGACCAGTCACTCCCTATGCGGCTAGCAAAGCCGCCGCAGAATTTGTCGCCCTTCAAGGGGCATTTGGGAGGGGACTAAGTGTCGTGATCGCACGCCCCTTTAACCACGTCGGACCCGGCCAAGGGGAACAGTTCGTCGTTTCGGGTCTAGCTAAGCGAATAGTGTCCGCTCAAATTGAAGGACTCGGCTCGATCCCCGTTGGAAACCTGGACTCTGAGAGGGACTTTACCGACGTAAGGGACGTAGTTAGGGCTTATCGGTCGCTGGCGGTCGCTGGCGATTCCGCCGAGGCTTATAACGTCTGCTCGGGGAGGGCTATTTCGATAGCCGAGATCGCTCAGAATCTGATACGTCTAGCTGGCGGGAGGGTCGTGCTCAGGCAAGATCCCTCGTTGATGAGGGCCGTCGAGGTCAAGACGAGTATCGGAGACAGCAGCAAGATTGCCGCTGCGACAGATTGGTCGCCGACTATTTCGATCGATCAGACCCTAACGGAAATCCTAGGATTTTGGCGAGATCGGCTACGGGAGAGATAGCCCCTTTGGTGCACGCCTTGGTTGCCTTATTGACAAATCCGAGGCCAAGCACCACGCTCCCAACGGCAATGTTTATCAGCTTGTCTATCTCGTCGGGGATCAAGTGGTTCGAATTGGCCATATCCGGAATACTAGTGCGCGGGGAGGTGGGATTTGGTTAGCCTCCGTCGGCTTCTAAGTGGATTGTGGGCAATCATCCCAGATCAGAGGGCATTTGCACCGCCGGTTCTTTATTGCGGTTATTTCTACTAATCGACAAAGCTTTCTGCCGTGGTAGCCTTTGTTACCTGATGCTTCAAGCTCCGTTAGTTGTCACGGTTGTAGTGGCTCATGACCCAGGGGAGTGGTTTGACGAGTGCCTAGTATCACTGGCGCACTCTAACTACCCGAATCTCGAATTCATAGTCGTGGACAATGCGAGCACGCACCCATTGGACGAGAGGGTCGAAAGCTATCTGCCGGCCGCCAAGTTGGTTCGAATAGAGAAGGACGAAGGCTTCGCCAAGGCCTGTAATTTTGCCGTCCGTGAGGTTACTGGAGCGACCCACCTCGTATTTTGCCACGACGACATCGCCCTTGCACCCGACGCAATCACCGAGATGATGGAGGTGGCTTACGCCGAGAACGCCGGGATAGTCACCCCAAAGATCGTTGTTTGGGATTCGCCTAGGCAGATACTCCAGCTGGGCCTCGATTTGGATAAGACCGGGGCGGTTGCGGCAAGGGTGGACGTTGGCGATTTGGACCAGGCTCAATACGATCAGGTGGAGGAGGTATTTGTCGCTCCCGGAGGGTGTTTTTTGATCCGCCAGGACCTCTTCGAAGCGATGGAGGGTTTCGACGAAAAGATAAGGATCTTTTACGAAGACGTAGACCTATCGTGGAGGGCCCATCTATTAGGGGCACGAGTCGTGACCGCTCCGTCGGCCAAGGTTCGACACCTCCTCGTCGCATCGCATACCCCGCACTTGCCGAGGCGAAGGCGAGCCGGGCGCTTTTCCAGTGGGCGAAGTGGTATGGTCCACTCCCAGAGGGTCTACTACGCCCGCAAAAATCAGCTCAGGGTCTTACTAAAAGACGCTAACCCGAAACAGCGTAAGGGCCTATTATTTCGATTTCTGGTCCTGTCTCTGGTCGAGGCGGCCTTCTTTTTGCTCACCGGGAGGCCAAAGGTAGCGGCTTCGGTCATCGCTGCGATTACTTGGAATTTTCGGCTGCGTTCTGACATCAAGACCAGACGCCGTGAGCTGGCGTCCAAGAGTATTTCTAGCGACCTATACCAGGTAAATTTCATCTCTGGAAGTGCCAGACTTGCCGCCTTTTTTACATCACGCAGGGCGATCAAAAGACTCGAGAAATCACTTCATTCAAAGGCCCAGCCAGAGCCCAAGACGGAGACTTCGCACAAGCCCGACCTAATCCAACAGGAATCGCATCGTGTTTACAACAGGGCCCTGTCGAGGGTTGCGTCGGCTTTCGTTTGGGTGGTTGCCATAGCATTTTTAATTGGGACCCGGTCGCTACTTTTTGGACACATCCCCCTGCTCGGGTCGATGGCACCGATACCCTCGCCGGGCTATCTATTCTCCCACTACTTCTCCTCGAGCTACCCCACTGTACTTTTTGGTCACCAACCCGCCCCAACTAGCTGGTTGCTCCTAGGGGTGTTGGACCTCTTAGTGCTCGGTGATGGTACGCTCGGGCTGCACTTAATCATCTTCTTGTCACCATGGATCGGTGCACTTGGTATCTATAAGTTCGTTGCCATCAGGAGAGGCCGGGATTCGGCCAAGATTGCAGCCGGCCTCTTTCTTGCCCTCCCCCTTTTCCATCAGGCGCTGCTGAACTCTTCGCTGACCACCGTAGAGGCGTTGGCGATCACGCCGTGGGTCTACTTCATGCTGGTTCGCGCTAGAAGCATGATGACTAATTCACGACGCCAGATACGGCGGGCTCATTTAGCGGCTGGTCTCATGCTCGCGATAGCGGGGGCGATCTCACCTTCTCTGTGGATAGTGATCGTCTTGTCGGTGCTTTTTCTATCCCTTCCACTTCTTATCAGCAAGGGGCAGAGTTACCTATTTGGGAGCTTGCGGACCCTAGGGATAGTTTCACTCGTCTCCTTTTTGCTCAATATTCCATGGTCGGTCGGCCTGATATTGCCTGGACACCCCGCTGCCTCTATCTTTGGGGATCTAACTCCAGCCGATATCGGGATAGCCCATATTCTTAGCTTTGGCGATGTCGGTTCAAACGGCTCGTTTTTGGTCAGTGCGCTATTCCTCTTTGGGGTGCTGACCCCATTTATTGCGAAGGGGCGCAGGGCCACCGAAGCAGCTGTCTTACTCATGGAGCTGTGCCTCGTTTTACTCTTCGGGTTGCTGAGCTCTATGGGCATCTTGGGTGTGACCCCCATCCCCCTTTCTCTCATCGAGGTAGTAGCGGGGGTGATTCTGCTAGATCTAGTGGCTATCGGAATCCAGGCGACGGTGCTCGATCTGAGGGCCTACTCCTTTGGCTTGCGCCAACCCCTCACGGCGGCACTTATTTTGTCGATTGTCGCAGGAGTGGTCTTTGTGGCCCCGGGGGTATTTTCCGGGACGATGGGCCTGGCCCCTAGAGGGTATGCCACGAGCGTCTCATTTCTCCCGCAATTGTCTACTGACACCAACGTCTTATGGCTCGGTTCGCCGACCGACCTTCCGGTTGGTTCATTTCGACTCGCAACCGGCCTAGCCCTAACCGTCCTGCCTTCGGCCGGGATCAATCAGACGTCCGAGATGATTCCGCCTCGCGTCGAGGGACTTTCGACTATCGAGAGTGCGGTTGAGTCGGCGATATCTGGCTATGAGGTCAAACTAGGATCCATACTCGCATCGAATGGGGTCGGTTACGTTGTGATTCCTCAGGGGATAGGACGAGGGCAGTACTTCTTGGGTAGCGACCTCGACCTGGTACTAGAGCGTCAATTGGACCTGAAGCAGTTGTTGGTCGACCCGGCCCTCGTCGCCTACCAGGTCGTACCCCCGGTCAAGCAGACCACCGGGATAGTGGGCGGCTCGCCATTTTTGGCCCTCATTGACTTCTTTGGGATAATCGGGCAGCTAGTCGCTTTGGGTCTCGTACTATTGGCCCTGGTCAGAAAGCGTTCATTCCTACTCGATGCCAACGGCGAGGCGATGGTCAAAAGTATCCTCCGTCATTTCGGTTTCTACCGACCAAACGTTGGAGTCCCCGGAGCGGGAGGCAATGCCTCGCCTGCGACCCCTGGTACGGCAGAACAGACCTCCAGCGGCCCTGATCAGGCCCTTCATCAAGGGCCCGAAGTACTCGACAACGGCCTGTCGGAACTTTCCAGTAGCACGGGAGACGGCGATGTCTAGCTCGGGCAGTAGAATCGACCCTCCTGGTCTAGGCGGTTAGTGGTGGTAAAGCTGAAGAGTAAAAAGAACGCCCTAAAAAGCCAGCGGACCACTTGGGTGATGGTCATAGTGTCGGTGGCAATTATCGCCTTGGGATTCGGGATCCAAAAGCTAGCGGTCAGCAGGGTCAACTCACAGCAGGCCTTTTCTTTGGCCGGATCGCCACTCGGGCCGGCCGGCTTGTCTATTCCGGCCGTAAGTATCGGTGGTTCGACCTCCAGCTGGTACTGCGTATGGCCCAACCCTACGGGACAGAAGGCGGTTGGACGGGTCGAATTCATAAACCTTGCTGGACAGAAGGCTGAAATAGGCCTCTACTACAAGGGGGCTACCAAGGCGATTTCGAAGCTGGAGGTCCCTGGAAAGTCCATCGACAAGATCGACCTCGGCTCTTTTTCAAATCAGAGCGCGGGCGGGGTCGGGATCGTTGCTCGAGGTGGCGAGGTCGCGGTGGCGGTGGTTC
>JAKCBW010000006.1 GCA_021842145.1 Actinomycetes bacterium | reverse complement strand
ACTTGCGATGCAGTGGCAATTGTAGACAGTGGACAAGTTGTAAAGCAGGGAGACCTATCCGAGCTGACCGGCATATCAACGGGTACGGCACTTTTTGAAGTAAATTCGAGCGACCTCGCTCAGTCGACGGTCGCAAGAACGAGCTTGGCTATCGGCGTTACTAGGGTCTCAGAGACCCAAGTGAGGGTTCAACTGGCCAAAGGCGTACTGACTTCGCAGGTCACGAAGGTCCTCGTTGACGCAGGTATTGCGGTTGAGTCGATTCTCAACGAGACGACCAACCTAGAAGACGAATTTTTGGCCATCACAAACAAGAGTGGAGTACAGCTATGACCACGATCGATTACGGATGGCTGGTTCGGTCGATGAGCAAGTCCGAGTTTACCAAGCTCACCAAGAGGCGTGGACTCTTCTGGACGAGCCTGCTTTTGAGCTTCGGATCTGTCGTCGTTTATTATGCGGTGCTCGAGATAATGCACCTCATTTCGCCGGCAACACACGGGGTGGCCGGGGGTGCACTCAATCTATCTCGGGCGATAAACATAGAAACCCTCATCGGAGGTACAGCGGCAATCCTTGTCGGTGCTAACGCCGGTGCCGGAGATTCAAACGGAGTATTTAGGGATCTGGTCGCAACTGGTAGGTCGAGGGTGGGCCTCTTTTTTGCCCGGATTTCCGGTGCCCTTGGGATGTTTTGGCCGATGTTTTTGGCCGCATTTGTCACGATGGCACTGGTGAGCACTTCCCTCGCAGGCACGGGGGTTAATGCTGCGCCGAGCTTGGGAACACTCGCACACTACGGTGCGATAGCCCTGCTGTCGACGACCTTTGAGCTACTTTTGGCCCTCGGGCTTGCCTCCTTCACTGTATCTAAATCGGTGACGATAGCGGTCTTGATGGCCTGGGAATTCATCGTCCAGCAGCTACTTTTGCTGATAACTTGGTTTGGGGTTACCCGAGAGATTCTCCCTCTTTCAGCCATCGGAAGACTCTCGCCTAAGTCACATGGTCCATTGCGCTTTGTCCCAGGAGAGAGTGCATTTGTCGCCATCGTCGTCCTTGTCGTGTGGACGGTCGCCGCCGTTGGAATCGGAGCCCTCAAGACGAGAAGGATGGATGCTTAAGGACGTTAGGGAGTTCACTGGCCCTAGGATCTGACCTAGTCATGACCAACAGTTTTGGACATCTTCCTGGATCGGACGGAACGGCTGCACTTCGGCGCTTGTCGGGCAAATACTTCGACCAAGCGCTCGTCGTTGGCTTATCGCTGCTGCACCTGTGTACGGGACTGTTGATAGTACTGTTTGTAAGGCGAGACCAGGGACACCAAGTTTTGACCCTGATCGGGTCGTTGGCTCTGGTGCTAGGCGATCTTTCACTGATCAGGCGACGCACCCAGCCAGCCCTAGTTCTAGTGGGCACACTCCTGGCCTTCTTTGTTGCTGAGTTGCTAAAGGGATTCTCCGTTCCGATCTTCGACGCGCCAATTGCGCTGATTGTGGCGATCTACTCATATGCACTAAGGTCAAACCTGTCAAAGCTATACAAGACGGCCCTTTTGACATGGCTTGGCGTGATTGTGGCTATGTCGCTTGCTGCGCCCTTTAATTTGGGAAGCCTTTTTGGGATCATTGCTATCGCAACACTGGTAGTGGGAGTTGGTTCAACCACCGGCCTATATGCCGGAATTCGCCGGGATTACGTCGCTCAGCTATTAGAGAGGGCGGAGACATTGGCGAGGGAGCGAAACTTGCTAGCCGACAAGGCGGTCGCCGAGGAGAGGGTCCGAATTGCGAGGGAGCTTCATGATATAGTCTCGCACCATATCGCCCTGATGGTAATCGAGGCAAACGCTGCGCGGGCTACCCTGACGAGCCACCCTTCCAAAAGTGCCGAGATGATCGATCAGGTGGCCAGTTCGGGGCGAAGTGCATTGAATGAGATGCGACGCATGCTCGGAGTGCTAAGGACCGCCGACCTCGCCACCGCTCCACTTGGCCCATCTCCAGGAATCGAAGAGATCAGGGGGCTGGTCCATAGAACTGAGGAGGCGGGAATTTCGGTCGAATACGTAATGGAGGGTGATCCATCATCCCTTTCCGAACAGGTTCAGCTATCCTGCTACCGTATTATCCAAGAGGCGCTCACCAACGTTATTAAGTATGCGCCTTCTTCGCATACTTTGGTAAAAGTGGCAATTACTCAGACCGATGTTGTCCTGGCGGTGCTGGATGATGGCCCGGGTGAAGCATCAAACAAGAGGGTGGGTCATGGGATTGCTGGGATGCAGGAGAGGGTAGCCATATTTGGTGGAAGTCTCGTAGCAGGAAACAGGATCGCAGGTGGTTTTGAGATTAAGGCTTCGATACCGGTGATGGAACAAGGACAACCTTGATTAGGGTACTGATCGTCGACGACCAGCCTATGATTCGCTCCGGGTTCAAGTTGATCCTTGAGGCCCAGGGCGATATCGATGTCGTTGCAGAAGCAAGTGATGGTGAACAGGCGGTAGAGCTGGCGGAGCGGCTGGCACCTGACGTAGTCCTCATGGATATCAGGATGCCCCACATGGACGGGATCGAAGCCACGAGACAAATCAAGTCGTCAAAGGTCTTGATACTAACGACTTTCGACCTAGACCAATACGTCGTCTCGGCGTTAGCGGCGGGAGCGAGCGGATTTTTACTAAAGGATTCCACCGCCGAGGAGTTAGTCGGGGCGGTGAGGTCGATAGCAAACGGTGATGCTGCACTTTCCCCATCGGTCACCAAGACGGTTTTGAACCTGGTTCGCGAGGCCCCCACCTTTAGATATGAGCCGCCTGCAGAGGTTGAAGATCTGAGTTCCAGAGAGCTCGAAGTGCTAAAGTGCCTCGCTCAGGGGTGGTCAAATCAAGAGATTGGGGAGCACCTCTATCTATCTGAAGCGACGGTGAAGACCTACATCTCTAGGATTCTGTTCAAGCTGAAGTTGCGGGATCGAGTGCAGGCGGTAGTTTACGCATATAGATATGGTCTATTCGGCGACTAAAGGTATTTAGAATCCAGAGGTATTTAGAACCCAGAGGTATTTAGCGACGAAATCGGTACAGAAACTGAAAAGTCGAACATGCACCGGCGGTTGTGGAGCTGAGAGATCTCCGTTAGTCCGGTGACATCTGGACGACGTGAAAGTCATATTTTGAGAATATAAAGCGGTCAACTATTGCGGATCCAGATGATGCTTCGAGTGGTGCCGATCGGTCCGATTCCGCCTTTCACTGCGACCTGCCAATTGCACCTTCGGATGGCCGGGTTGCTGGTCGTTGTATATTATTTTGCTGCTTTTAGTCTCAGAGGGCTCGACAGAGCAGAGGATGGGCCGGGAGATTCTCCCCGTCACTCTAGCTTCGACAGGTCAGCTTCGACAGGTCAGCTTCGACAGGTCAGCTTCGACAGGTCAGCTTCGACAGGTCAGCTTCGACAGGTCAGCTTCGACAGGTCAGCTTCGACAGGTCAGCTTCGAGAGAGGCAAAGACTCGAAAGTGCTTTGAGGGCTGGAGCTTATCCATTCGAAATGGCCAAAGTTGACCTTGGGTGCAGCGAATATGAAGCTATTGGAGCCAGCAATTGTTGCCTTTGGTATACACCAGCTTTTTGAGCCGGGCGTCAGCAGCATCCACTTCGACCCGTATGATAGCAGCGACCCATTGGGCAAAAGGTAGAGTGGCTGGTTTGCTCCCAAAATGGCCGTGTCGCTCCCTGGTAGTTGAGGAAGTGATACATAACTCCACGTTACCCCGCTGTCGTAGGTGACTCTCAGCGGGTAGTTCGATTCGCCAGCAATTAGCAGCGCAGATTTTGGTCCAAGGGGGACTATCTCGGCAAAGTTGCAGATATTTATCGAGTACGGCCACATGGCTTTTCCCCAGGTCAAACCGTGGTTCAATGAGTAGACGAGGTTCGTAGGCATGCCGTTCATTGCGCAGTTACCGGGGATTGTTGGCTCTATTGCTATGCACGGTCCAGTTATTGGACACTTGGGCGCCGAATTCGTCCAGGTCTGGCCTCCATTAATGGTCGTTTCAATAGTCCCAACTATCGAGTTGGGACGGGTGAAGTAGGCTTCGATTTCAGATCCTCTGTTTATGAATGCTGAGAAGTCGATCGGGGTAAGGCCGTTAGGTATCGGGACAGATTTCCAGTTCAATCCCGAGTCGGTCGAATATAGGGGATCGAGGTAGACCGGTGGAGCGGGCTGGCTAAATGGGGTGACAGGGAAAGCTGTGAAGAGGCTTGCTGAATACCCAGGTTCGAGGGCGACCTGGTAGCAGTTTGGCGGTTGAAAGGCTAGTGGTGAAAGCCGCTGGGATTGGATCACTCCAGCGATCCCATTTAGCGGGCTTTTCGTCCAGGTCTTTGCTGAATCCGTCGAGATCATCAGCCCAGTTTGAGAACAGTATGCGGTTATCCCGGGACTGCCCGAAATGCTAGCTATCGTGTTTTGGTCCGGTATCCCTATGGAGCTTGGCCCGGTAATGGCCTTCAGGTCGCTCCAGCTGGTTCCCTTTTTGACCGTCAATGTTGTTTTGGCGAGTATTGTCTCGGTGGCGTAGGGTTTGGCGAAGGTGGAAACCGTTGGAATCTGCACCGATTCCTTTCCGGGAAAGGCTGTCAGATTTGGCGCGACCGGATTATTGCCAATGATCTCATAGACCGGAGAGAACCCAGTAATTTTCACGACTTCCCCGGGTAGGGCTTCCCCAGGGCTTGCGGTTAGCTTTGAACATCCCTTACTGCACATCATCGGGTGAATTACCCGTAGGTCGACTCTTACACCCCCCTGAGCTGGGCCGTATTCGCAACCCCTTGAATAGTAGGAGAGGCAGGTTAGCGAGATTCTGTAGCTTCCCGAGACCAAGGAATGTACTCCGTTACCTTGCACCCAAGGTGCGCCAGGAGTAAGTAGAACGAAGCTAAACCTTCCCCCACCTAGCTGGGTTACCGGGACAGCGTCCTCATGGAGGCCGCTTGAGCAACCTCCCCAGCATGCCGTGGCGTGGCGGGGGAGGTGTCCGCTCGGAGTCGAGCCGACGTAAGAACCGAAAATGGTGATGGATTTACCCGCAATGACCGGATTTTTCGGCTTATCCAAGGCGACCTTAGGCTGAGAGGAGCCGGTTGTATTAATGGACGACTTGAAGTTTGGGCCGCTCTCAATAGCCAGAGTGAGCGGTCCGGGGTTAGCTGGTGGAATCCGGTAGCAACCAGAGATGGCTCCGGTATTCGACTGGGTCACCTGGGTGAAAGCGTAACTGAAGGGACATTGTACCTCGGTCTTTGCCCCGGTACCGTGAGTACCCTTCTGCGAGGAGGTCGGAGGTGCACTCCCCTGTGTATTGTTAGTCCCTATAGTGCAGCCAGCAAGTAAAAACGCTAACGCTGTCAGCCATGAAGTCCAGCGTCCTCGCTCACTAGCAAGCTCAAGGTGCCATGACCTATTGGTCCACTTTGGAGTTTTGTTGGCTCGCAAGCTTGCTCCCATGGGTCACCTTCTTAAAAATTGAGGGCTAAGCGCAGCCTATTGGGTGCCCGACCACGGCGGAGTTTTGACCGATGTAGCTCAAAACCACCCCTTAAGCTCCCTTTATCGTCGGTGGGCAGATCCTCTTGATCTGTCAACAGCGACTTGCCCACCGCATCTTGTCGGATCGTCCTTATAGTCCCACGATAGCGCTCAATGGCGCGTTGGCTAGTTGCAATGGGCTGTTGGATCCAACGACTGCTTGAAGACTAGCCGTTTGTCGCTGAGGTCTCAACCTCTTGTGAAGGAGCGCGGCTTTCATCTCCCTCTAAAGCCAACTGAGCCGCCTCGTCGGTCAAAGGCTCCCGGTGATCCTCATCTTCTGCCCCTTCGGCTTCGATGTGTGGTAAGACTCGATCTAGCCACTTTGGTATATACCAACACTTGGGCCCTAGGATGTTCATGATTGCGGGGACGAGTAGTAATCGGACCACGGTGGCATCGATTAGTACGCTCGTCGCTAGGCCTATTGCGATCATCTTGATCTCTACTTCGGGCGAGCCGACGAATGCGGTAAATACGCTCACCATAATTAGAGCAGCTGCGGTAATAACCCTTGCAGTGCTCGAAATGCCCTTGGCTACCGATAGCGAATTGTCTTTAGTGATATCCCAGCTCTCTTTGACCCTGGAGAGCAGGAAAATCTCGTAGTCCATCGAGAGTCCAAAGACTATTGCGAACATCATCATCGGAACGTAAGATTCGATCGGCACGTTTTCGCTGACACCAAGGAGACTACGCCCCCATCCCCATTGGAAGACGGCGGTGATTACTCCGTAGGCTGCAGAGATACTCAACAGATTCAAAGCTGCGGCTTTGATTGCCAAGATGAGGCTTCTGAATGTCGACATGATGAGTAAGAAAGCCGTAAGTACGACGATGAGGATGATTATCGGAAGCCTTGATGCCAGAGTTTGGGAAAACTGAATCTGTGATGCCGTTCCCCCGGTCACATAACCCGTTGCCCCAGTTCCAGTGGTGACTTGCTTGACGGTGGTGTTGAGCAGGGTGTTGAAGAGGGTGGTGGTTTGCGAACTTTGTGGATCTGTCATAGGCACCACGGTCGCCACTATTAGCTTTCCGTCGGGTGTGAGCGTCGGTTGAGATGCCCGTGCGACATCGGTAGTTGAAGTTAAAGATGTGTAGAGTTTTTCCTCGAGCTGGCTTGCGCTCACCTTTGTGCCAGCCATATCGATCACGACTTGGAAGGTACCGTTTGCACCGGGGCCAAACGCCGTCGAGATCAGGCTATACGCTCGCTTGTCGGTGAAACTTGTCGGGTCAGCACCGTCGCCGATATGACCGATTCTCATCGAGAACAGTGGGATGGTAAGGATGACCATCAATATGACGCCGCCAATAAGGAAGATCCAAGGTCGGCGAGCTACATTTAGCGCATAGCGGTACCAGCCATCTTTTTCTGTGCCGCCCGACGCCTCTGCAACCGGTTTTCTGACCTTGAAATGGTCGATCCTTCTGCCAATCAGACCGAGAGCGGCTGGCACCAATGTCATCGCCCCGATTGCTGCGGTGACAACTCCAAAGACCGAAGCAAATCCGAGCTGTCCGATAAATCCGATACCAGAACCGTACAGCCCAAATAGCGCTATCGACACACTCGTAGCGGCGACTAAGACTGCGTGTCCGCTCGATTTGACGGTTGCTCCCGCAGCCGAAATGGGATCGAAGCCATCGATGATCTTCTGGCGGAATCTGGTTGTCAAAAATACCGCGTAATCGATCCCGACCCCTAAGCCGATCATGACGGCAAGGGTCGGGGAGACGGTTCCAAAGGTTACTACTGCCGCTACTAATCCAAGGAGGCTCAACCCGATTATTACCGATAGGAAGGCGGTTAGCAATGGAAGAATCGACCCTGCTACGGTGCCGAAACTTATCAGCAATACCACAAGTGCGACACCAAATCCGATCGCCTCAGACCCAATATCCTTCGTGGTAGGGCGGGTTAACTGGTCTAGTCCGCCACCATATTCCACCTCCAGTCCAGCCTTTTTCATCGGTTGGGTCGCGGCATAAAGCGAATTTAGATACCCAGTGCCGAGGGACTTAGGTACTACCGAGAAGTTAATGTTGAAATATGCGGTCGTCTGATTCTTGGACATAGTTGGGGAGTTAGCCGCAAGTGGGTTTGAGACTGAAAGTACGTCCGGCAGGCTTGCAAGGTTTGAGTACGACTGCAAAACAGCGGCACTCTGCTGTGGGATGGTGCCCTTGTATGCGTGGATGACGACTAGTCCGCCGTATCCGGAGGCGGCCTTGTCACTCTTTGAGAGCAGGGATAGTCCTTGGTAGGACTGAGTTCCTTTGAGGTTGAAGTTATCTTGGTAGATTCCGCCGTAAGCCTTCTGTGCGAAGAAGGTAATTATGGCGACGAGTATCCAGGATGAAATGACGATCACCGGGTGCCCGGCTGAGAACCGACCTATTTGCTCTAATGAACTTGGCTTCTTGCTCATTTAAGCTCCTGATGTGAAGGATAAGGTAACCGGACGGTCCCAGTATACAGTAAAAGTGGCAGGGCTGCCACTTGACATCTATGCCATAAAGAATTGGAGTTATTTGATGCACTGTAGCATGTTCGATGATGAGTCAGAAAGTCGTTACCAATAGGCGAGAGGTAAAAAAGGCCGATACCCGGCGAGCACTGCTCGAAGCGGCCGGTGAGCTCTTTCGAACAAACGGTTATCAGAACACTACGGTAGGTCAGATTGCGGACTTGGCGGATGTTTCGGAACGGACCTTTTTCCGCTATTTCGAATCCAAAGAGGACCTATTACTCCCTGACTTGGTTGATTTCTTGGATCGGATCGCTACGCAGCTCGAGCTAAGCCCGCCCAGCCAGCAGCCGATTGAAAGCCTTATGGAGTCGGTCAAGAAAGTTCTGGCTGAGGGTAGAGGTGGAGAAAGGTCGCTGCTCCTTCAATTGCCGGCCCTGAGTGACTCCGTTCCGGCGACTCGAGTGGCAAAGATCTTCCTGAACTGGGAGGCCAGGATAGTCGCATCCATGAAGGTTAAAGTTAGAGCAATCAACCCCGGACTCGCCGATTCGGATGTCGTAGCCGTCGTCTCGGCTAGGTGCGGAATTGCGGCGATGCGAACGACCTTCGAGGCGGCGAGGAGCATAAGTCGTGAAGGAGGACTCGCCCCGGGGGTGGTTGTGGAGGTGCTGGCGAAGGCCTTCGATGTAGTTTCTAATGGGTGCGTAATAGAAACCGATGCCCAACGCTGATGGTTCGAGATAAATAGATATTGAGTTATGTGAGTTGGCAGAGAAGGTACTTCGCCATTCGGCCGACGACGGATTCGACGTGGAGGCTAACTCGAAAAATGTATTTAACCTACTCCTTGAGTGGGCCAAGAGTCCTTGGACACAGCGGACCTTAATATCGCTGCCTTCGGACCGGGCAAACGGACTTTTAACTCAGTAATGTTCTATAACTACTGCGACCATTTCGAGTCCCGGCCACTGGAATTGGCCGGGTGTGGACTTCTATCTGGCTGACCATCCCGCCCCGGGTTCTAGAGTTTGCAACCTTTAACCTTCCAAGTTGCCCGACAAGTTGCCTAAGACTAAGCCAGGAAGATACTTTGTAGCAGGTCCGTAGAGTACAAAGGCCCCCTCCTCGTTGTAAATTTTGAATTTGAAGGTGTATCTCCCCTTGTCGCTTATTTAAAGCCACAGTATTCCGATAGTTAATTTGTTTTATTCAGTTTCGGATTTACTGCGGTAACCTGTTCTGGCAGTACAAAGCGGTTCCCATTGGAGCTTTTTAAATAAGAGACTTAAGTCATCTGTTTTTGGGGTTTTTGGTTTCATAACAAAGTGCGGATAGTAGCTATGTTGTCTACTTGCCCTTCCGGTTTTCCCGAGGGACATGCAGCTTGCATTTGACGAGCCATGGTGTGGCGGCACTATTTCAGTAGATATTAGGGATAGGACATCCCTTTGGAAGGATCAGGCTATGACGAAGAGGGCGTCCAGGGAGGGGCTTTCTAGGTTTGTCGCTTGGCACCCTAAGTTGCTTGCAAGTAAGCGTTTTTGGGTGATTCAGGCCTCCATTGCGTTGATTTTTCTTACTCACCAGCTGTTGGAGTCGTATTCTCACTCCGGTGTCTCTTCTGCGGTCCTCCTCCTATTTCTTCTTAGCGCCTACCTCATCCCGATAACCATCGCTGCCTACAGTTTTGGCCTAAGTGGTTCGATGGCGACCGCCGCCTGGGTGACTTTGTTGGTGATCGTCGACCTGATGCTCGACCACGCTCCAAACACTATTTTGAGCTGGGCGCACGTGGTTCAAATGGTGTCGATCGACATTGTCGCTCTGATCCTTGGCCATAGTTTCGATATCGTCCATGCTCAGGCCCAAGGTCGACTATTTGAGGCATTTCACGATTCCTTGACCGGGCTTGGGAATCGGGCGCTATTTTCCCAAGTCGTAAGGGACTCCCTTGACGGCCGTCTTGCGGGCCCAACTGGAGAAGAGTCGGTGTCTGCGGCACTGTTGCTGTTGGACCTCGAGGACTTTAAGCTCATCAACGATACCTTTGGTCACCAAGTTGGTGACGAGATTCTTCGCCAAGTCGCAAGCCGAGTGCAAAGCGCAGCTTGCGAGGCGGAGAGTTGTTTTAGATTTGGCGGGGACGAGTTTGCTGTTTTCCTGCTAGACCTACAGGACAAAGAGGCTGCACTTGAGGTTGCCCAACGTATGCAGCACTTTATGGGTAAGCCCTTTGTTGTAAACGTGCTGGCATCCGATGGCGAGGCGCGACGGGAGGTTGTCCATATCAAGGCGAGTATCGGAATAGCCTTCGCAGCCCAAGGACCCGAGGTCTCAGAGACCCTAGTAAATGACGCAGATATGGCGATGCATGCAGCAAAGGCCGAAGGGGTCGAGGTCCTAGAATGGAGTTCGACTCTTCGAAGCGACTTCGCAGCTAGGGCTGTTCTTAGAGAGGACCTCGCTCGGGCGGTAGACAACGGTGAATTCGTGCTGTTCTATCAACCCGTGGTTGGCCTGCAATCGGGAACGGTGGTTGGCGTCGAAGCCCTTATCAGGTGGGAGCATCCGACCAGGGGATTAGTTGGTCCGGTGGAGTTTATCGAGACCCTCGAAGAGACCGGCTTGATCGTTCCAGTCGGTAGGTGGGTGCTACATGAGGCGTGCAGACAGCTTGGGGAGTGGTTAGATATCGAACCCGATGGACCCCCACTTACCATGGGTGTCAACGTTTCTGGAATCCAACTACGAGATCCCGAGTTCGTCAAAGACCTCGAAGAGCTCCTCGTGAAGAGCGAACTATGTGCGACCAACCTGATCCTTGAAATTACCGAAAGCGTCGCATTGTCCCAGGAGTCTTCTGTGCTACTTTCCTTGCTTGACAGAGGACTTCATGTTGCAATCGACGATTTCGGGACGGGATACTCCTCAATGAGTTCCCTGCGCAAGATTCCTGCCGATATCCTAAAGATCGATAAAGCGTTCGTGGACGACGTCTCCTCTGACCAAGTGGCACTCGCCATCGTCAGGGCAATTAGCGACCTGGCACGTAGCGTCGGAATGGAGACGGTGGCCGAAGGGGTTGAGACCGCAGAGCAGTTGAGGAGGTTGGTCGACCTTGGATGCGACAGTGTGCAGGGTTATTTGATGGCCAAGCCGGAGAGACCGGAGGATATATCTCGCTTTTTCGGTACAAAGCTTCCCTCGTGGGAGAATTGGCTAGAGGCCGAGACGCCACTAAGGCGCCTGGTGTAGCGGTGCCGGGTCAGCGCATATTAGGTCTGATTTGCTATAAGTCAAACCTGGTTGTCAACCTTTTCCCTGCCCGCTGATCAACTCGAATTCCTCCGGGAATCTGTCCTTGGCTAGCTTCAGGAGTCGATCAAATTTTCCCGGGTGCGACTCGCGGACCAAACCAAACAAAATGCCCAGGTTCCCGCTTGCCAGTCCGTGGTCAAAAATAGCCGACCATAGGTGATCAACTGCTTCGTCTACTCGGTTGCAAAGACCGCAGATTAGCCCCTTGGTCTCTTCGAGTCTGCCGGTTCCGTAGTTGTGCATCTGTGAGTCGATTAGCAAGCTAAGCGGGGCGACTAGCCGATACGCCTGGTCGAAGCCACCAAGCTTGACCCATGCCTGGGCGGCCAGCCAATCTGCGTACTGGGTGAAAGGGCTGGCAGTCCGGAGCTCTTGGGCGAGGGAAATCACCTCTTCGGCATGACCACGCCCGAGGTAAATTCGAGCAAGAAACTCTGTAGCGATCTGCCAGATAATTCCCTCCGACAAATTCTCTTTGATTTCTAGGAGGGCATCGATGGCATCGTCCGACCGATTGGCCCCTATCAAGGAGCGTGCAAGCTGAAGTTTTAGTCGGTAAAAGTCCAAATCACTTGCGTGGGAGCGAACCAAGGTGGCGAGCTCTTTTTCGCAGATTGCGATGTTTCTCGTGGCTTTGGCTGCGATCGACTTTGAATCTTGATAGCTCAGATCCAAGATGTGGGCGACCTCAAAGTCGAGGGCTCTTGGCGCGTGGCGGCTAGCTACATTCTCGATAAGTTCTTCGTGGATTTGACCCCTCCACGAGCTCGAAGCGCGCCTAAAGATCCGAATAACCGGAGAGTCATAGTCTCCGCCGATTTCATCTGCGCACTTGTACCGGACGGTTAGCGATAGGAGATTTTCGTTTTGAAATGAATCGATTCGTGACCTTAGTTCAGATGGATCACCCTCGAGTAGTTCGTCAGCATCAATGCTGATTACCCATTCGCACCCGACATGCTCGAGGGCCCTATTGCGAGCGGCGGCGAAGTCATCGTCCCACCACCCCAGGACGACTTTGACACCGAGGAGTTTGGCGACCTCAATGGTAGTGTCGGTAGAGCCGGTGTCGTATACGACTATCTCATCTACGAAGGGCCTTACAGACGCTAAGCAACCCGGTAGATGGGTCTCCTCATTTTTGACGATTAGGCAGGCCGCTAGGGACTTTCGAGGCACTGCTAAATCATAATGCAAGGCAAATCAATCCTGGTTGCTAATCCTTTGCCATGGCTCTTATACAGCACGACCTGGAATACCCCATGCCCTCAAGGTCGATGGGCAACGGACTGCTAAGTCCGACTTATCGTGCAGCACTTTGCTAAGTTTTCCAAAGCTGGTCGTCGGCGAGAGTGGAAGGAGTTTCGATGAGATCTTGGGGTAATGCCTCGATTGGTTTTATGGTTGTCGGCCTCGCGTAGCTCGCTACTCCATCTCTAGGGTGGCCCGTATTCGCTTTTGGGTGGTGACCGACCTGTAACACCACGAATGTAGCACGTCGAACTCGGCAGATCTTGCTAGGTAGAGATCCCTTTGGGTTGCGACAAATCGATCAAACGCGCCGAGGATTGCACGTCCATCTTGTTGTGTAAGTCCCTCTAAAACGAACCTTTTTCGGCCTATTCTTGTCGCTAGCCCTAGGTCTCTGGCCATCCTTGCTAAGTCAGCTGGCGCAACAATTACTCCAGATAGCGCCGGGGTGGTTACCCAGGTGATGAATTCTGCCGAATCACCGAAGGCTTGGATTGGCTCTTGGGTCGGCTGGTCAAGGTCTCTCTCTAGTGATCGAGGGATTCCAGGACGGAGGATCGAGGAGATTAAGTCCAATCCAAGTTCTGCCCAGACTGGGTTTTCGGAACCGGAAAGCTGCTTTACCCTCAGCAAGTAGGGGACGAGCCAGGGTGCGAGGTGGTGGCGTACTAAGGTGAACTTCGCATTTTCAATCGCCTTGGCCCTGGGCTTGTCGATGTCGATGTCGATGTCGAGGAATTCAGCCTCCTTCTTTAGTATCTGTCCTAACAGATAGAGGAGTGAAGACAGGTAGTCGGGGTTGGGGGGTACTCTTGCCGAAATGGCTAGGTAGAAGCCAGCAATCTCGGCGTGCGATTGCCCGCCAATGTTTCCGTCTTGCGATAGGTATATCGAGGCAAATGGGGGTAGTTCGTTTACCAGGATGGTGTTTGTGATGCCACACTCCTCGATGTCCATTCCTAGGGCGTCTAGCAGTGCCTGAGAAGGGACGACTCCCTCCGACACCTCCGCCAACGCCATCGCCACTTCAGCCTGGGCGACGAGGGTCGCCGATCCTTGTGTGGTCATCGTGGCGAGTCTGCGGGTTGGAGTTGACTGGCCCTTTTAGTCGGCTTCAGCGGCCTCATTAGCCATCTGGGCCTTCGTGTGCCGTCGGGAGATACTTCATAGGCCGTTTTTGTCATCCTTAGCCACCTTTCAAAGACGGCCTTTGATTTATCGAGGTCAACGTGAACTTCGCCGAACTCATCACCAGGGTGGGCCTTCTCCACACTTACCGCCTGATGCCAGCAGTGCATTCCAGAAATTGGATCTGGGTGTACTGGAAAGATCAGATTTTGATGAACTCCGACGTCATTCCACCAAAATCTTGAGGTGTCTGGGTCGGAGGAGGTATATGGTTGGGGTGGCGACTTCGGTATCAGGTTTCGTTTTGGTCCGTCTGAGTTAAGCTCTACCCTTCGCATGGTCAACGAATTGTTTGCGTCGGAGAATTTCCATCGACCCATGTGGTGTGAGCAAGCGACCACACCTGGACGGATCCCTTGGGTAATCCAAACTTTTGCGACGAAGTATCCAATTTCGGAATTCACCCTTACGAGGTCGGTCTCCTTGATCGACAACCTTTTTGCGTCGATTGGATTGATCCAAACGGGGTTGGTATGGGCAATTTCATCGAGCCATTTTGAATTGGCGGAGCGAGTGTGGATCTGAACCGGCAGGCGAAAAGTCGAGATCAGGACCATCTGATCTCCCTCAAGGCTGTCGGGATGGATATGGCTCTTTATGTAATTCGGGATCGCCTGATCTTTCCATCCCCATTCGGCGAGGGTTTTGGAGTAGAACTCCAGCTTTCCAGATGGAGTGGGGAAGCCTCGTCGAATCTCCCCGTCAACTACGATGCCGACCGGCCTTTTCCCGTCAGGGTCTGGATCCGGATCCCCGGTGGGGACAATGTTTGTCGATAATGGTTTTTCCGCCTTGGTGTAGACCCTTCCCAATTGGCTTACCGAGGTCTCAATCAACTCCTTGTCGGGTACTAATTCTGCGAATATCTGGCCCACTTTGGTCGTGATCTCAAATGCCCCGTGGCTTTGCATGTACCCAAGTGGTGTAGTTCCTTCCTTCCTTGCTCGATCCGGCAGACCGGGTACCGAGTTCTCGAAGATGTATTCGTAATACTCCTCAACGGTTAGCTTTGTATTTGGATTCTTCTTCGATTCGTGGTACTGCCTGATTCCGAGCGAACCGTCAGGGTCAATCCTCCAGGAGAGTTCGATCCAGAATTCATTTTCTTCCCAAACCTCCCCTGGGTTGGTCTCCCTGGAGTCGCGTACTTCTGCTCCCTGACTGTTGGCGTAGGTGCGAAGTACCGGTTGCCTGAAGGCAACCCACTGACCGTCATACTGCTCATATGAGGCGAGGTCGTGCCTCTCAGAGGAGTGGCCCATCGGCAAGACATAATCCGCAAAGTAGGAGGTTTCATTCCAGGTAGGGGTCAGAGCCACGTAGCAGCCGACCTTGGACTCGTCTAAGAGCATGTCGATCCACGCCATGCCGTCTGGGTTGGTCCAGACCGGGTTATAAACCCTTGTGAAATAGACGTCCATACTTCCGCGACCTTGGCCGACTAGGTGCGGCAGAAGAAAACTCATTTCATTCATCGAGAGCGGATAGTCGGATGGCCAGGAGAGTTCGTTCCAAACGTCTGGGTGAGGGGGGGTATAGATCGGTTTGGGAACATACTTGTTCCAGGCATTTGGGTATGTTCCACCTTCGCTGGCAATCGCCCCGAGTAGGGCATTGATCAAAAGCAGGGTCCGTGAGATCTGCCATCCTCCAAGGTTGCCAGCTGCGGCCGAACGCCAGATGTGACTCGCAAATTTCGCACCTGCGCTTGCCACGATCTCTGCCACCTCGACCAGAACCTTTTCGTCAATACGTGATTCAGAAGCTGCGTACTCGAAGGTATAGGGGGCGTAGGTCTCCTTGAGCAAAGAAATGAAACTTTCGAAATCCTGCGGGAGATCCGCTCGCTCGCTTGCTAGCCACTCCTGCCAGTTCCACCACTTCCTAACGAACTCCCGGTCGAAGAGACCATTTTGGATTAGGTAGTTGGCGATCGCCAAGTGGATCGCCGCCTCGCTCCCTGGATAGGGTGACAGCCAATAGTCGGCGTGGGTGGCGGTGTTGGAGAGTCGAGTGTCCAACACGATTAACTTAGCACCACGCTCCCTGGCCTGGGTAATTCGCTGAGCGTGTGGGTTGAAGTAGTGGCCGGTTTCCAGGTGAGCACTAACCAGAAAAATTACCTTGGCGTTAGCAAAATCGGCACTTGGCCGATCCATGCCAGTCCAATAGTGCCAGCCAGCCCTTCCGGCGGAGGAGCATACGTTGGTGTGGGAGTTGTGGCCATCCACCCCCCACGATGCGAACACCCTTTCGGTGAAGCCATCCTCGCCTGGTCGACCTATGTGACAAACGATCTTGTCTTTGCGTCCAGCGGTAATTGAGCTTCGAAGTTTGGCCGCTATTTCATCGAGAGCGGTATCCCAGCTGATCTTCTCCCACTTGTTCTCCCCTCGGCCAGCAGCCCTCTTGAGAGGAAAGAGAATTCGATCCGGGTCGGTAATTTGGTTGATGGTAGCCGGGCCTTTGGCGCAGTTTTTTCCCCTTGAACCTGGGTGTTCCGGGTTACCTTCGAACTTTGTAACCTGGTTGGTATCCTTGTCGACGTAGGCCAATAATCCGCAAGCGGATTCGCAGTTGAAGCAGGTGGTCGGGATTAGGGCGTAGCGGCGCTCCTTCTTTGTCGGCCAAGCCCTGGAGTCGAGTTCCATCCAGTCGCCCCAGCGCTCAAATGGCGGATGGGAGGCTAAGTGTATCCCAGAGGGGCCCTGGTAAAAGGTTTCACCGCGCTTCTCGGTCGCCTCCTTGGCCGCCGATACCCTTTCTGCGGTGCTTTTTAGTCGGGACGATAAGTTCAATTTCTGATTTTCCTTGTCTTTCATGGCCTACCCCTTATGCCAATGGAACTGACTGTCCCGCCTGGATATACGCATGCTCATACCCAAGTATGCCGATCGCCGCAATCACCATCAGGCTTACCCCGCCTAACGGGGCAAAGATGCCGAGCGCTGTGAGCGTCATGCCTATCCAGAAGGGGCGGCGGAATTTTCCCCTCGTCATGTTCCACACAGCAGCTTTAGCATGCGAGGTGGGGTGTGCCATGGTGGTTTCTCCTAGCACGAGCAGCAGGTGGAGTACCACGAGGGCGGCCCCGGTCCTTAGGAGGAAGCCCTCTCCGACCTTCCCATCGACGAGGGCTAACACGCCAAAACCGACCAGTAGGCATTGAACTAGTAGGTGTGGAAGCCGAAGTGGACTTTGCCATAGGTCTCTGGCCCTTGCTTGCGCAAAGAGAAAGGCGGTATAGGTTGCGGTCATGGCTGAGACAACAAAGAGAAGTCCCCCAATAACCCCCCGTAAAACCGTCGAGGAGGCCAACTCCCCTTGCAGTAGCCAAGCGAGGGTCAGGGCCCCATCGAGGCCGAGCAGGATTCCCCCTTTGACAAGCCAGGATTCGAAACGGGCCTTGGTAAATAGGAAGATGAACCTTTCCGGCCTCTTCAGGTCCGCTATTAGTAAGAGCCCAGTTATCGCCAAGGCAAAAAGCGCAACCAGCGGGGCAAGAAACACCGATCCGTTAGATCCAGATGGAATTTTGTTCGCTAGTATCGCTAGGCCGAGACCCATCGTCGTACCCGTGGCAATTCCTTTAGTCCAGGTGTATGCGCTCACACGCACTCCCCAGGGGACCGAATGGGAAACGTCATAGGCAAGTTTTGCCTCCACTGAGTGGTTGGTGTGGTCTCCGAAATCATGTCCTGAGTTGATTAAATGCGGGTCTTGATTCATCTGTGACCACATAAAGACGTCACCTTCAGGCCTGCTTGCTGCGAGTGGATCCAGGGTGGCTTCGTGTGCCCCTTTATAGAAGAGCTTCGGTCTAGTCGATTTTTCACCCCTTCTGACCTTGACCGGCTCGCGATGGATTATCGCCGACACCTTGTCGGTTGGGTTTTTGAGGTTGCCGATCAAAATCGCCTCGGTAGGACAGACCGAAACACAGGCCGGTTCCAATCCGACGTCGATCCGATGGGCGCAGAAGTTGCATTTTTCCGCCGTGTGATCGTCGGGATTGATAAAAATAGCGTCGTAAGGACATGCGGCCATGCAGGCTTTGCATCCTATGCAGTTTGCTTTATCGAAATCTACGATTCCGTCTGACCGCTGATACATCGCTCCCGTTGGACATATTGCGACACAGGGTGGGTTGAGGCACTGGTTGCACCTCGTGACTTGGAAGTTCCTCCTTACCTGGGGGAAGACTCCCACGTCGACCGCCTTGACGTAGGTGCGGTTTACGCCGATTGGCACCGAATTTTCTGACTTACACGCCACCGAGCAGGCGTGACAGCCGATGCACTTCGTCTGGTCTATCAGTTTGACCCAAGTAACCTCGGATTCACTCAATGCCACCTTTGGCAAAACTCCCCCTAGGCCGACTAATTGAAATCGTATTTTCAGTTCTATCTACTGGCGTAAGCCACGACTCCGCTCGTAGCTCGATTTCTCCCACTAACGATCTTGCTAACAAATAATACGACTGCAATTTCCCTGCGGTACTTAGCAGCTTCCTTTGGGGTTATAGGGATAGACTATGGCGTGGCCCTGTATCCCTTAGTCCCGTCCCTGGAGGGACTTGAAATATTTGTCGCAGTGGTAGAGCTCGGAAGCCTTTCTAAGGCGGCTTCCCTCTATGGCATCTCCCAACCGTCGGCGAGTGAGCGTATCATTACACTAGAGAGGATCCTAAAGGTAACCCTGCTGGATCGCACTTCGCACGGCTCCACCGCCACCAAGTCTGGACTCATCATCTACAATCAGGCCAAGAAGGTCTTGGCGGCGGCCGAATCCTTGATGCTAAGTGCCGTCGAGATCTCTGGCTCGATGGCCCAAAGGCTGAGGGTTTTGGCCAGCTACTCGATAGCTGAGTACCTTCTCCCGCAGTGGTTGGACAAGCTCCGCCTCGCCGACCACGGGATATTGCCGGAGCTAACCGTCGCTAATTCAGCCAAGGTAATCGAGTCGGTCCTGTCCTCTGGCGATCTGGGCTTTATGGAATCGAGTAGCACCCATGCTGATCTAGAGCGAATTTCGGTCGGCCAAGACGAGCTATGGGTGGTCGTCGCTCCAAATCACGGGTGGGCGCGATTAAATAGACCGCTTCTTCCGAGTGAAGTTGCTCGTGGACCTCTGATCTTGCGAGAGCGTGGATCTGGGACCAGAGAGGTATTCGAGGAGGCGATGGCCCATCTGGGTTTGAATGAGCTTTCTATAAAAGCGGAGATGGGTTCTACGGCAATGATCAAGTCGGCTCTGTTATACTCGGCCTCAGCAGGTGTCCTGAGTCGCCTGGCGGTAGCCCAGGAGGTGGAACGGTCCGAGCTTGTCCACGTAAAAGTGGAGGGTCTTGACTTGAGTCGCTCTCTGTATGCAGTTTGGTCAAAAAAGCGCGGAATCAGCGCCGCTGAAAGGGAGCTACTACGCATTGCCATAATGAGCTCAAATTCCGAAGCTGTTCGGGGTGAAGCCGCAACGAACGGTCGATAGAGTGGTAGAACATCGCTGACCGTGCAAGGTTTGAAAGGTGGCTTTAAATCTAGATTTTCTCGAGTGGTAACCGAAATGCTAAGAGCGAGACCGTCTCTATAGGGCGAAAATCCCTCTTTGATACCCTCAGAAAACCTAGTGACAGATAGAGGTTGTGGGCTTGCACCATCTCCTTTGTGGAGTGCAGAAAGAGCGCATCGAGGTGGCGTTCCTTGGCCAATCGGATGGTCTCGGCCATCAACAACCTCCCATAGCCGCTACGTTGTTCGGCGGGGTCGACGGCTAAAATGCGTACCGCTCCCTCGCCGTCCTCCAATCCTTCCGCCATGGGGGATGATGGGTCGCCTACGAAGGTTACCGTGCCGATCACTTTGCCATTTTTCTTAAGAACTAATACCATTGAATCGTCGACCCGAGCCGAAACGTCACCGATGTAGCGAGCGTAACCCTCGTCTAGGGAATCCCCCAAGAGATGACGGTATGCCTTCAATACGACTTCACCAGTAGCTTCGTACTCTTGCGGCACGATAGGTTTAATTTGGATCAGCCCACTTGCCTCATTGTCATCCATCATCCAAAATCCCAAGCCCAAAAGCCTTCATCACCTATTGACGTCATCGTCGACTCGTTAGATGACCGATGGCGTTTGCTGGTTCAAGAGCTTAGCTTTATTTGCCTTGGGAGCGTGGCTATTATTCCCCCAGCTACCAGGAATGAGAACGCCATAGTGGCGAAAAAAGCCCTAAAGCCGTAACTGGCGATTACCCACCCGAGGATGCTTAGCCAGATAGCACCAACCCCGTAGGCGATTGCAAAGTAGGTACCAAATGCCGAGTTGCCCTCCCTGTTGTGTACCGAGTCTGCGAACATCGACTGCAATAGTGGGGATTCAGAATACGCAAGGACGCCTACGATAAACCCCCAGGTCCCTAGGAGTACCCTATTTTGGCCGGTAAAAGCGAAGCCAATAAATGAAGCCGCACCCAGAAAATAGGAGGCCATTATGACGGTCTTTCGGCCTATCCGGTCGGATAGATTCCCGGCATAGAGTGGGCCGATAACTCCACCAAGGAGCATGGTGGTGTAGATGATTCCTGTCTCGATCTGGCTTAGGTGTCTGGAGTCTTCAAGATAGAGGGGGATAAAGGCCCCAATTACGCCGAGACCTCGCCCTCCAGCGGCCACGGTCGAAGCGACGAGTATTCTTTTGGTTTCGCCGGTCGTCTCCTTGATGACATTACCCATATTTCGGACTGAATTGGCAAGGGACGAAATTGAGGGCCTAGTTGGTCCGGTTGGTTTGGCAACTTTTGGTTTTTCTTGCGGCGGCAGGAAAAACTGTACGAGGGAAGCGCCAATCAATAGCGACAAACCGAGTAGGGCTAGTGCAATCCTCCATCCAAAGGCGGTGATAGCTACCGACATGGCCAGCGGAATGACCAATGTGCCGATAGACCCGCCGGTTGTGTGCCAGGCGAGAACCGTTCCCCTTCGTTCGGGGAACTTTTCCGAAAGATATGCACTGCCGACGGGGTGTTGTGGCCATTGCGCAAGGGAACCGAAAGCCTTGGCGCCGGCATAAGCCGTGAATCCCGGTGATATCGCCCCGAAAGCGCAGGCGAGTGCCAAGCCGATGTCTTGTAACGCTAAAACCGATCGGGCTTGGCGTCCCTTGACGAGTCCAGCTGCGCTTTGCAGTAATCCGCCTATCACCCCGGACACCCCGAGTACCACGCCGAGGCTAGCGTACGAAGCGTGGAACTCCTTGATCACGTATGGGTAGGTAAGTGCGATGCCCGAAACATAGAAGTGCTGAATTCCGTGGGAGGCGGTCATCAGGGAGATGATTTTTCTTTCCGAGCGATCTAACTGGCCGCCTTTGCTCCGGGGACCTTCTGACATCAATCTCATCCATTCGCTCTTGCCTTAATTGTGGTTCCAAATATATGCCGTGTCGCATGCGCTTTAGCTCAACTAAAAAGCAGGTCGTAGGTCTAAAGTTATTTTCGACCGTTCCCAGGGCACAAATTGTGGTTCGTAAAGGCGTCAAAAAAGTTCGTAGAAAACAGTGCCTTTGACGTCTCAGCTGGCTTGCTTCAGCGTCACAAGGCCGTGAAACTTCCTTAAATTCTATTTGGTGCCCCACTTGTCCCTAGTGCCAGGTCAGCGCGGTAAAAGGCCATAGAGGAGACGTGAACCCAGGCGTACCTTCAGCGTTTTCGGCGCCCGCTTTTTCGACCGACCAGTTCTAGTCCCCAGATTCGCATATGATTCGAGTAAATGGGGCCAAGAGAAAATTCATGGGCCGACCTTAAGGGGAAATCGTGGAGACGATCGTAAGAGTCACTAACGGAATGGTAAGGGGAGTGGACTTAGGCGATGTTGTATGCTTCAAAGGCATACCGTATGCTGAAGCGCCATTTGGCGAGAATCGCATGCGACCGCCGGTTGCGCACTCCAGATGGGACGGAGTGCGAGACTGTTTAGATTACGGTCCGACGGTTCCTAAAGGTCCCTATGCACCGCCATTCGACAAAATACTCCCCGAACCTTCAATACCAGGCGAAGAGTGCTTGAACCTGAACGTGTGGACCCCCCGGCTGGGTGCGAAGGGGCTTCCGGTTTTAGTCTGGATCCACGGTGGGTCCTTTTTGAATGGATCCGGAGCCGTATCGAGTTATGACGGTAGTAACTTTGCACGAGATGGCGTCATATGTGTGACAATAAATTACCGTCTAGGTGCGGATGGATTTCTGTTTTTGGACGACGGGATATCCAACTTAGGGATCCTGGACCAGCTCGAGGCGCTTAGCTGGGTCCAAGACAACATCTCTGCCTTCGGTGGTGACCCAGCGAAGGTTACCATAGCTGGCGAATCTGCCGGGGCGATGAGTGTGGGGACACTTCTTTCGCTCGATGCCGCAAAGGGCCTCTTCAGGGGGGCGATTTTAGAAAGTGGGGCTGCTCATCACTACTTGAGCGCCGGAACCGCCAAGAAGGTGGCGGGATATCTGGCAGAGGCACTTGGTATCGAGCCTATACGTGACCAGTTCAGGGCGGTTGAAGTTGATCGACTTGTTGAGGCTACATCAGTTTTGGCATCGGAGCCCCAGGCGAAGCCCGACCCCGCTAAGTGGGGTGAAGTAACCTTGAATTTGATGATCTTTGAGCCAACGGTGGACGGCAAAGTGCTGAAGGCACCTCCTATCGACTCGATTAGGGAGGGGACGGGAGGGGACGTCTCCGTTTTGATCGGGACGAATAGAGAGGAATTCAATTTTTTCACCGTCCCCACTGGCCTCTACGACTCAATCAACTCTGCGGTGGTTTCCTTCGCTGCGATGGCCTTTGGCTTAGACGCCGAAAAACTCGCTGTATATCAGAGGCTCTTGTCAGAGGATCCCCAGGGAGAAGTTTTTTCCCAGATTGCTGGCGATTGGTTTTTCAGGATTCCCGCTATCAGGTTGGCTGAGGCGCGCCAAGGTGCAAAAGCTGGCACGTATCTCTATGAGTTCCGCTGGCGGTCACCAATGTTTGAAGGGCGCCTCGGGTCATGTCACGCAATAGAACTCCCCTTCGTTTTTGATACCCTTGGCGTGACAACAGAAGCAATTGACAGTGCATTCGTGGAGGGACCCCAAGAGCTTGCCGAGGAGATGCACTCGGCTTGGGTGGCATTTGTCAAGACCCTCGATCCGGGCTGGGATAGCTATTCGCCGGAGCATCGAGCGGTTCGCTTATTTGGCGATGAATCCCGGGTTGAGGTAGACCCACGCGGCGAGACTCGAGAGGTCTGGAAAGGCGTTCGGTGATCTTTGCGAACCGGCGAAGTGGGTTCTAAAGGTCGAGAAAATGTGGTGCTGGGAGTGAAGGGCTCGCCTTTGAACAACGTATCAGCCCTACCAAGTTGACCGAAAGGGCTTCTTTAGTTATCCGATGGGCATTTTAGATCGATTCACGACTCCAACTATTAGTCTCAAGCATTCTGCTACTCGGCGGTGAGCTGATAGGGTATTAGTTGTATAGCGCATCCAATTTACCGATTTGGACCAGCCTTGTTCGACGACTCGTGGGTTGTGCTCATGGGTTACACCTATAGGAAAGTGGCTTTCGATTAAAGCCTTTGGCGATTGGTTCTACCCCGACTGGGTAGACAGAAACATTAAATTGATCTGGCTCGCAAGGCTGGCGATGAGCGCTGCGAGGTCATTGGCGGGAGTAATTGTCCCCATATATCTCGCCTTGCTCGGTTTCGATGCGACCAGGCTCGGCGAACTTTTCGTTTTGGTGGGAATAGTTTCGGCCTTGATGTCTTCGCTTGTTGGGTACCTTTCTGACAAGATAGGCAACAAGTTTGCACTGGTAGTTTTCCCACTACTTGCGGCAATGGCGGCGATCTATTACGCCTTTTTCTCGCACATCGTCGGCCTTTACATATTTGCCGCTCTCGGTTCTTTTGGGAGGGGTGCGGGTGCCGGTGGCGGAATGGTCGGGCCATACCAACCAGCTGAGAGTTCATTTTTGACCCAAGGTGTACCGGCCAAGTTCCGTAACGACGTGTTTGGACGAATTTCCCTGATGTCGACACTTGGGGCCCTGCTCGGGGCTTTATTAGCGGTATTTGCCCCGGGGGGACACCTGAAAGCTACCGACCTAAGCGCCGCCTTTAGATTCTCGATGCTGCTTATTGCCGGATTGTCCATCTGCGCTTCACTACTGGCACTTGGAATCAGGGAGAAGTCTGAGTCGGCTAAGCTCCGCAGGGCCCGCTCCGACGGAGGCTTCTGGCCGAAGAGGTCGATGAAACTTCTCTTCAGGTTCTGGGCCACAAACTCCCTAAATGGCATTGCGGTTGGAATGTTCGGGCCATTCATCACCTACTGGTTCTTCAAACGATTTGGGGCGGGTCCGGCAAAAATTGGTTTTCTTTACGCGATTGTGAACTTAGCTTCTCTAAGTTCAGCGATATCTGCTGCTCCGCTTGCGCGACGCTTCGGTATCGTGAAAGCCAGCACCTTTTTGCGCTTTGCCCAGAGCATTCTGCTTTTCCCGCTCGCCCTGGCGCCGAATTTTATCGTTGCTTCTGCGATCTATTTGATCAGGATGCTCGCGCAGAGGGCGGCATTGCCGCTGCGTCAGTCCTTCGCAGTGGCGATGGCGCACCCCGATGAACGGGCTAGGGTGGCGGCCCTTTCTAACCTCCCCAGCCAGGTATTTTCTGCTGCCTCACCTTCCCTGAGCGGCTGGATGTTTGATAATCTATCCCTTAGCATTCCCTTCGAAATCGGTGGTCTGCTGCAACTGCTCAGTGGCTTGTTGTATTATCACTTTTTCAAAGCCACCAGACCCGAAGAGGAGCTCGACGAATCGGGCTAGCTGTATAGGCATTCGGCCACGAGTAGACCTGCAATTCAGTAGACCTGCAAGATAACGGTGAGGTGTGCGTTGTCACCGTAAGGACGGGTGCAACCGCCACTCTCCTTGTCCCGCCTGAGACCAACTGAGGTGGTAACGAGGCGGATGATGGCTCTATGTTGGCCATTGCGGTGAGGTTCAAGGGGCGACTTGGAACTCTCCATTGCTATGGGTCGTGTTAGCTGCGGTTTCGTGAAGTATAACTATGATTTGGGCCGGGGATTCTGGAGGCACGAATTACATATCGGATGGCTCAGATTCCCAGGAGCCCCTTAGTGTCTCCACGGGTGAAAGACTCGCCGAGGCGTGCGAGACAGAGTTTCGAGGTGGCGAAGGCCCTGGTTTGCTGTACGCCTTGAGAAGCCAACGACGTGCGGATTTGTCATGAAGTTCCCTTCGTCAGTAGAGATCACCGAAGCGGATAGTGGGTGGATCTATCGTGAGTCGCTTCAGTCGCCCGTTTTATTAAAAGTCAGAAGCCGCCGTCAAGGTCCTAGACACGGCCCCTCGATTGGTAAGGAAAAGTAGGGTGACCGTCGACACCGGCCGATTGCTAACCCGTTCTATAGCTTCTTTATAGGTAGTTGCCTGGGATGAGTAGTCGCTAACCCTCTTGTCAATAAGCCAGTCGGTAGCGAACTCGGCGGTTTTATAGTCCACTATGTGCAGGGAGCCCTCCTCTTCGAAGAGAAGATCCACGTACCCCTCGAGTGTGCCCCCTCCGCTAATTTCACTGCAGAAATACATCTCTTTCCAGTGTGTTTTAAGTGCGGCCCGTTTGAGAACGCCGCTATCGCAAGCGGCGAGGACTAGACCCACGACGCGATCAAAATGGACCTCTGCATCGTGTTTGTGACATGCTTCAAGTACCGCAGTGCGAACCAAATCGATCAGCTGGTCGCTGAGCGGACCGTCTTTAGGCGAGTCCTTTAGCAAAGAGATATCGAAGATCGAAAGGGCGAAGTGGACAGCATTACCAATAATCACCGATTCACTTCCCGCTTCGAAGTCGTGACTTAGGGTCGGGGTCTCTAGAACTATCGCGCTATCGACCCAGTTGTCACCCGTTGCCGTTAGGACGAGTGACTCCGATGCTGCTGCAATTGCTTGCTCTGTTAGTCTGAAATCGGCTTCTGCATCGTAGAGTACCGACGACGCAGGGGCAGTCGCTCTGTCATTTCGGTGTTCTGTTGAAACTGGGTACTTCTTGGTTACCCAAGTAACCGGGATTGAGAATTCGTTGATCGTGTTTGTGATCAGTTCGGCGCCACCTGGTGAAGTTGCAGCCTTGACGTACTTACGATATGTCGAGATGATCAATAGATCCCTTGCCCTAGTGCATCCTACGTACAAAAGTCGGCGAAACTCGGCGTCTTGTGATTCACGGTCAATTTCTATCCACTCGTCGAATCCCTTGACGGTCAGCGCTGAATTGATCTTGAGGAGGGGTTTTTTCGAGTCTGAGAAACCTAATGCGTGGGACGTTACTGAATTGCTCTGACCAATGCCAACCAGAAACACTACGGGGAATTCGAGACCCTTTGACGAATGGATTGTCATCAATTTTATCTGATTTGTGTCAGGTGGTGGGGGAAGTTCCTCAACTGCCTTCTCGGTTTCCTGGCGAGAGCGCGCCCAATTTAGGTACTCGCTTAGTGTCCCCCGTGGCGCCTTTTGCCCCCAAAGGCGAGCCTCTTCGAGGAGGAGTCTGTATCTTGAACGGCTCTGCTGAGGTTTTCTGTCAAACTCCGCGATCTCAAAACAGAGTCTTTCAGAAACAATTGATTCGATCATTTCGTATACGTTTATGGATGCGAGAGCGGAGCGTTTTCGACGCAAATAACTAAGTGCTCCAGCTACCGAGTTATCCTCGCCAATCGGTGGAGGGGGATCGAGTTCAAAGTTGATTCTACGATCGAGATCTTTTATGTAATGGTATATTTCCTTGTCCGAGAGGCCGAAAAGTGGAGACCTTAGGGCTTTGAGGACGTATATCTCATTTCCCGGGTCGTCAATTGCGCTAAGGGTGTCCAGTACATCATTGATCTCGGGTGACCGATAGACCGAGATTATCGAGCCGATGGCGTATTGATAGGGGGAGGAATCCAACTCCTGGATTATCGAGTCAAACCCCGACCTTCTCGGAGAGAGTATCGCTATGTCGGATTCGTTGATCTCTCTAAGTTCGTTGGTAAATCGGTCCCTAATCATGGTCCCACTTTTTATCAACTCGTCTATCTGGGCGACGACGGCTACGGCTTCCTGGTCTCTGATTGGGCCTATGAGGGCATGCTGGATCGCTTCGATCGGTCCGAGCATGAGAACCGAAGGCTGCTCTGGCTGGTCATCGACGTAAGGCGTTAGAGCCTTGAACGAGTAACCCTGAGCGGATCCATCCAAGAGCCTTTCGAAAATCGAATTGACGAAATTAACGATCCCGATCCGACTTCTAAAATTAGTTGTCAGCTCGACTATGCCACCGCCAAGTGGCTCTATCTGGGACCTAACGGAGTTGAATTGGCGGAGGTCGGCCCCTCTAAAGCGGTAAATTGACTGTTTGGGGTCACCTACGAAGAAGAGGGTTCCCGCCCTCATTGACCCTTGGGTTACCTCTGAAACGGAGGTATTCATTCCAGCCAAAGAGAAGATCAGTTCGACTTGGAGTGGGTCTGTATCTTGAAATTCGTCGATTAGATAGTGGGTGTATTGCTGGCCAAGCTGCTCTAGCACGACTTTTGAATCGGGTCCCAAAATAAGGTCTCGAGACATTCCTAGGAGGTCTTCGTAGCTAAGAGTTCCCTCTGTGCGTCTGTCTTGTACCCCTTCGAAGGTGAATTCGATCAAGGCGTCACTGAGGACCGACAACCAGTGCTGGATATAGCGGGTCTTGATGTCGATGATCTCGCTGTAGATCTCCTCGGTGCCATCGGTTAATTCCGCTATCCTCGCCAGTGCGGCGTTTGGTGGTATCTTGGTCCTCGGCTTTCTGCTACTAGGTTTGGGAGCGTCTTTTAGCAGTTCTAACAGTAAAAACAGATTGTTTGACGACAATGGATCCGCTAGCAGTTTGGCGTATGTAAATAGCTTCAGGCACCTTTTTGCAGCCATTTTTTCCGGGTCAAGCAGCCCCATTAACTCCTTGGTAAGCGATAAGAGTTGGCTATTTTTTCCCACCAGTTCGGGTATTAACGTGGGAGTAGGTTGAGGACTGGAGGTTAGTGTCCTTGAAAGCAGCGGCCACGCCGCATCAAGCGCTCTGGCGGCTTTTTTAATAACCGAGAGGCTTGCACCTTGGGAATGTGCGACCACCATGGCCCACGGGAGGAGGTCTGGCCCGAGTGGATCTGGTTGGGCCTGCAACAATTTTGACAGGAAACCTTCAAAACGGGTTTCGAACTCAATTTCCTTTTCTATCTCATCTAATACTTCGATTTCAGGAGTAAGGCCGGCCTCGAATGTAAAGCTACTCAATATCCTCCTGGCGAAGGAGTGGATCGTTCCAATCGGTGCTCCCTCAATCTCCGAGAGCGCTCGTTTGATTCTTGTCAAAGAGATTTCTTCCTCTTCGCAGGCTTCGAGGTCGGCTAGCTCGAAGGTTATCCTTTCCAAAAGCTCTTTGGCCGATTTCTCGGTAAAGGTAATTGCGACGATCTTAGAAATGCTCACACCCTCGACCAGGAGGAGATTCTTTACCCTTTCCACGAGCGAAGTGGTCTTGCCACTGCCAGCTCCAGCCTCGACAAACAAGGTCCTTTTAAGCTGCTCCGCTATTTGGACCCGTGCGCCTTGGTCTTTGACCTGAATCACATTTGGACCAACGGAGTTTGATCCTTCCGCAGGGCCCACCATCACTCGTCTGCGCTATCTGAGAAGTCATCCTGAAAGCGCAATTCATCTGGGTAGACCAAATGGGCGAAGCTCGAAATGGCTCGGTCGGCAAATTTTGCTCTTATCTGCTGGTTGTGCCAGCGTGGCCTCAAGTTAGATGGGTCACAGTACTCGCAGCCAATTGGATTATTCCGTGGATTGAGCATTCCTTGGGGAAACGATCCGTCCCAGATTGCTTTGACTATTGAATTTACGACCTCGGCGACTTTTTCCTTGACATCTTCGGTGAGCGCCAGGCTGATCCTCCTTGCCTCTTCAGGCGTTGCGGTAAAGAGGTATTCGCCGAGCAACTGTGGAGTTGATGCCGTGTCCCATTCCATGCCCTCGAGGCTTGCGGCGTAGATGGCCAGCTGAAGGTTTCTGCCGTTTTGAGTTGGATCATCGGGGGATACCTTGTAGTAGCTCGATTTTCCGGACTTGTAGTCGATGACAACAGCTTGATTCAGGTCGTGCCTCAGGTCTATCCGGTCGATTCTGCCGATAAATTCGATCACTGGTTCCCCGGTTACTGACAGACTGGCTCGGAGCCGCTCGTTTGGTCCGAAGTAGACCTCAGAACCGATGGCTTCGGCGTTGCTAGCTTCTCTGAACTCGCTATCTTTTTGGACTATTTGTTTGATCTCGCCGATCAGTCGACTTCGTTCGAACTCATAAAAAATTGGCTTGGTAAATCGGTTGAGCTTGGCAAGCTCGCCAATTTTTTCCTCTGCGCTCGAGATGGCAACCATCAACTCCTGTTCGCTCCAACGTTCGCCAGGTGTTCTGCTTGTGCCGGCGGGTTCTTTTAAGGACCATTTCACCATTGTGTCCAGGGCATGGTGGATTATGTTCCCTCGATCTCGAGGCGAAATATCTGCTTCGGTAGAAGCCTGCTCAATTGGAGTTATCGACAGTACCTCCCTTGCAAAGTAGGCGAATGGGCACGCGACCCAACGTTCGAGGGAGGTAGGAGAGAAGGCTTGCAGTTCGATCTTGGTAGAAATTGGCTCACCAATCATCCCGTCGAATTCGGTGAAGTGCCAAGCAGACCGCGCCCTTTTAGTTCTGTAACCACTTTCAAGTGGATCTTTGGATTCACCTAAAAGAAGTGCCGCTGCTTTGTGGTCAGAATTATTGATCTTTCTGGCTCGAAGCATTGTGATCTCGCGTTTGTCGATCGGAGAATGGGTTTTAGACAGGTCAGTGAAGTCTCCGTCAAGGTGGGTCAGCCTAGGGTCCCTCAGAAATAGGTACTCCGAGGTCGATACACGCCTTCCGATTGACTTTGAAATTAGGTCACATAGCCACCTAGATGGAGACTTGGCCTTCGTGCCGCTGAGATCACTTCTGCTGCTCATCAAGACGACCTCTTTTGATGCGAAAGCGATGTTCGAAAGGGCAGCCTTCGCTTCAAAGTAGCGGCTCCCGCCTTGCTCCGCTTCAATACCGTATCTTGCTTCTAAATAAGGAGTTACTAGTGGATTGTGGGCCCTAAGAGCGGACACCCTATCCTCGGTCATCCCAAGTACTACCACCAGTTTTCGGGGGCTAAAGGGAGTTGACCATACGGGGTGGATCGGTAGACCAAGGTCAATCTTTCCCACTGTCAGCTGTGCCGCTTCGATAGCGCTTCTTGCTGAGTCTCTGAATTCTTCAAAGTTGACAGCCGGGACCACGAGGTCAAGTTTTTTCAAAGCCCGTATTACCTCGGCAACCGCCTCCCGTTTTGCTTGCAATATTTCTCGATTGGAGACCTCATCATCCTTTTCTAGGCGCCAAAGCTGGAACCGATCCCCCCAAGCTATCCAGTCTTTGAAGCTCATAGCAGTGTCCTTTGTGGACTCTTGAAGTTTGGCAACGAATTTGATCTCTTCGGTGAGCCTTAGACATGCCTGGTGAATTTGGATTGGAGTGAAGTTATGACTGAACTTGTAGGTATTCAGTGCGCCAAGAAGCTCGCTAGCACAACCGTTCAACCTCTCAAGCCAGTACGGCTCTGCCAGATCACCCAATACGTTGCGCGCCACTTCTTCCATGGCAGAGATTGCTATCGTGTCTTTTTCATCGGCCTTATCTTGAAGCTTTAGCAGATCAAAAAGGCTCTTCAGGGTGGGTGGTGATGCAGCGATTTCCAAGATCGTTTCAGCGCGCCTCGCCCAGGCTGTGTCGCCCAAGTGGCCGGCTGGGGACGCGACGTAAGGTATCTGAGACCTACTCAGCTGAGAGAGTAGGTATGGGAGGTAGGGGTCCTCGGAGGTGTAGGTGATCTCCATCTCGGAGAATCTGACACCCTTTTTTGCCGCTTCTATTACCAGCCTTACTGCGTAACGGACTTCGTCTGATGGGTCGTGTGCGTCTACGAAGGCGAAATTCAACACGGGAAATGAGCTCCCTTGGATTCCGTTTACCGTTGGGTTGGCTTGCTTTGCCCAGACGGCGAATGGTTCGTCGATATCTTTGTCTCCGAAGACCCTAAGTATGATTGACACCTCACAGTGGCGGGCTAATCCCGCCACTATCTCTGCGCCAGTTGGATTGATGCGGGTGGGTAAAAAGACTATCACCGGATCTAGGCGCAGGCTTGTTCGGTTCATCCGAAGGGTTTTGGCCGCAATTTCTCGTATCTCGAACGATGAATAGAATTTAGGTGATATTCGGTCACTTATTTCGTCGCAAACCCTTAGCAGCGTAGAAGTCCTGCCAGTCAAGCCTCGAAGCGTCGCTTTGTCGCGTTCTCTTAGCAGTTCGTAACTGCGAAATATCGATTGAAAAGAGTCGATGGTGACCCTTTTTTGATTCGTACCGGGAAATTCTGCGCTATGGTTTTCCAGGACCTTCTTGGCGGCTAACCTGACCACCCCGCCGCTGGATTTTCGGCGCTTTGCTAGACTCCCATCCCGCCTTACTATCGATTCAGCTAATTGATCGAAGGTGATGAAGTCGACTGCGCCAAGACCATTCCCGGTTCCCGGTCCGGCGAACAGCGGTGCAAGATTCCTTCTAGTGAGCACGCCGGTTTCGTGTGAATCCACGATTACGGAGACCTTCTTTAGGTTCTCGTCGCTTTTTAACCTCTTGATCTCGTCGGCAAGTACTCTTATCGGATCTGACTCTGGCGTTACCCAACTGGTTTTACATTGGGGGTAAGCCGACTGGCCATTTGCCGGTGTTGTAACTGTATCGGGGTCCGCTGGTCCAACCTTCGACTGGTCCGACTTGTTTGAATCTGTATAGGGCATCCCCCAACAAATTACCCATTGGTTGGGACATTCGCTTTCCAGAGGTCAAATTGTGTCAAATTGTGTCAAATTGGGCCGGGTGAAGATTCGATGACTACTGAGTGGCGAGTGTCAGGTATCCTTCTCGCTTGATCGAAGGTATGGCAAAGGCGATGGTCGGGATCAAGACCAAGATGATCATCCACCTCAGACCGAAGAAGTCGGCAAAATAACCCAAAATAAAAGGTGAGATAATGTTTGCGCTCCCAGCGGCGGCGGATAGCAAGGAGTTCGCTCGATCCAACTCGTCCTCATTTATCGAGTTTCTAGCGAGGTTGAGAGAAATTGGATATACCAGACCATGGGGAATACCTAGCAGCGCGAAGGACAAAAAGAGCTCCATCGGTGAGCTGCCGAGTGCAAAGATAACAATCGCAATAATCGAGAGCGAGGAGGAGAATATGACAAGAGCTCGCAGCTTTAGCTTGTGAGGGTAGAGAAGTATGACCCCCCGAGATGCGAAGGAGGCCATAAAGAGCGTGGTAAATGCTAGCTGAGTAGAAGAAGCCGAGACGTGGTAGATGAAGTGGGCGACGAGGGCACCGAAAGATACCGCAGCCACGAAGGGGAAGGAGTATATGAGCTGGGTGTAGATTGCGATCCTGAAGCCTCGGATTCGCATCAACTCGGCGACCGATATTTTCTTTTTCGGAACTACCACTTCTGGGGGGCCTTGGACCGATCCGACCTCAGTCTTTTTGGTTAGCCAAAGGGCAAGAAGTACAAAGGGTAAGAAACTACCCATCGCTACAACCAGCGAACCGGGCCAGAGGCGAAGCAGAACAGACTCAAGTAGAGGTCCGACGGCCAGGCTTGCAGATAAGGCAAAGGTGTAGGCCGCCACACCCCTGCTGGGCGAGACGCCCTCTAAGTGAGACCCGATTGTTGCCAAGCTCGGATACATAACTCCACCCGAGATCCCAAGGGCTATGTAGCCCAGAAAGAATCCCGCCGGATCCTTTGAGATGACCAAGAGGATCGAAAGTCCAGTAGCTAACAGGGCAAGCCTGGGCGCCGATTTAAGTGGTGTTTTGCGAACCGAAATCAAAAAGGCGGTCAGTACCGCAGACACCCCAGAGAGGGCAACAGCTAGTCCAATTGACGAAGTCGAAAGGGAGAGGGCTTGCCTTCCTAAAAGCGGAGCCGTGGTCTGGACGCTGTTATTGCTCGCCCGAAATAGGGCCGCTATCGCGAGATAGCCCACAAATCCGGCCAATTCCGACCGTTGCATTTCAAAGAGTCTTCTAAAAGCCTTCATAATCCTCGCGGGCGCGCCATAGTGGAGTGATATAGGGCCTACCCGGCTTTGTTATGTAATATAAGTCTAAAGGCTACCGAGGAATTTAAGTTGAAATTGCGACGATAGTTAGCGACTTTTCTGGCCTGCCAATTGGATTTGCCCGTCGAATTTTGGAAAAACTGGGCACCGGGTTGAATGCGGAAGACTCTTGAACTCGGCACTGGCCTTCTAAAGAGGTGAGGTGATCAAAATTGAGGCCAACCCGTCCGTTTCTGTGGGTTTGTGCCAATGGCAACGGACGGGATGAATTGGGAATTTCTGCCGAATGAGGCGTGCTAGCTGCCGAGCCTTTTTGTCGGCACTACCTTGACCATGACTCGAACTTCACCCTCGGTTCGGAAGGGGTAGGTATCTTGTCCAAGATACTTCTTTGCCATTGCATTGATATGCGCGTCGGCCTCCTTGGTCTCGAACTCCCCCTTTCCGCTCACCGAGACCCATCGGTAGGGCTGCTTGGAATCGACCACGCAGATCGAAACGTGCTTGAACTGCTCAATGTTGCGATGCTTTTTTCGGCCAACTGAAGTGTTGATTATGACGGCTTCTCCGTCGGTGTCGACCCAGGTAGGCGTGGAGTGCAGTGAACCGTCGGGATTAACGGTGGTAACTATCGCAATTTGCGCCTCTTTTAGGAGTTCAATATCGGCATCGGTTAATTTGTTGGCCATCTGTTTCCCCTTTTAATCTTTACTCTCAGAATATCGAATACTACATTACGCTCGATGTGCAATTATCGAATATTCACCAATTCTCCTGGACCAAGGTTCGCAAAAGCTAAACGGTGCTCTTAGGGGTCGACCAGACTATAGGGTCCAAAAGTGTTAGATTCTGCAGGGTTGTATTTACAGAATCAAGGAGGAGACGTGAAACTCGGCTTGCAGCTTGGATACTGGTCGTCGGGACCACCAACGGGAGCATTAGAGCTACTGCTAGCCGCAGAGGACCTCGGTTTTGATTCGGCGTGGACCGCAGAAGCCTACGGTTCCGATGCCCTTACGCCATTGGCTTGGTGGGGTTCGCAGACCAAGCGCATCAAATTAGGGACTGCCATCATGCAGCTCTCCGCTAGGACACCTACCGCAGCGGCGATGGCCGCCTTGACCATGGATCACCTCAGCAATGGGCGGTTCATAATGGGGATTGGTGCATCTGGTCCTCAGGTCGTCGAAGGATGGTACGGACAGCCGTATCCAAAACCACTTCTGCGTACTCGAGAATATATAGAGGTAGTACGTTCTACCCTCAAGCGAGAAGGTCCGCTCGTTCACAATGGCGAGTTTTATAACCTCCCGCTACAAGGTGGAAGCAACCTAGGGAAGGCACTTAAATCTACGGTTCATCCCCTGCGTAAGGATCTACCGATATTTATGGCGGCAGAAGGTCCGAAGAACGTCGCTTTGGCCGCCGAGGTGGCGGACGGCTGGTTTCCTTTTTGGTTTTCGCCAAGTTCGGACTCTTTCTATCGCCAAGCACTTTCCGAAGGCTTCTCTGCTCAGCCATTATTGGACAAGGCCAAAGGATTTGAGGTCGCATGTCCGACCATGGTCGCCATCGACGAGGACGTCGAGGCCGCGGCGGACAAGATCCGACCCTTCATTTCCCTCTACGTCGGGGGCATGGGTTCAAAGGCGGCAAATTTCCACGCCGATGTGTTTGTTCGCATGGGTTATGAGGAGGAGTGCCACAAAATTCAAGAGGCATTTCTAGCAGGAGACAAGGCCGGCGCAAATTCGCTGGTTCCGCTTCGAATGGTAGAGGATGTTGCACTCATCGGACCGAAGGAGAAGATAAAAGATGATCTCGAGCGGTGGAATGATACGGTAATCACCACCTTGATCGTCGGCGGAGACCTCCAATTAATTCGTACCATGGCTGAGCTTGTCCTTGGCTAGGTAAGGCGACAACTCAAACTGGTTGCTCCGGACCCGATATTAGGCGGATTTGGGTAAGTTTATTTCCACCTATAGAGGTGCTCCGGTCTCCCGGTCGCTCCGTACTTGAGGGTGATGTCGACCTTTCCCAACCGCGCGAGGTAGGAGAGGTAACGTTGAGTTGAAGTCCTTGAAAGGCCACTTCGCTTCGATACCTCTTCTGCCGTCAGGTCCTCCTTGGTCTGGCGAAGTGTTTCAACGACTTTCTCAGTGGTGTGGATCGAATGCCCCTTTGGCCTCGTCTCTTCAGGGGTAGATCGGATGGAGAGCCAGAGTTTGTCGATCATCGCCTGGTCGACTTCCTCCACCGAATCGACTTCCTGTCTGAAGATTCGGTATGAGTGGAGCCTTTCAGTCAGACTCGCCGAGTCAAAGGGCTTGGTAATGAAATGCACCGCACCGGCCTGCATGGCAGTTCGGACGCTAGCGGTGTCTTTTGCAGCGCTCACTACAATTACGTCCGGCCTTGGAGGTTCCATCTGGCTGAGCTTAGATAGCACTTCCAGCCCGGTGATGTCGGGCAGGTAGAGGTCAAGAAGTACGAGGTCTGGATGGTTCTGGGCGATGAGGTTTAGCGCTTGCTCACCGGAAAAGGCGTGCCCTTGAACCCGAAATCCGGCGACCCTTTCAACGAAGGTTGAGTGGATCTGATTTACGCGATAGTCGTCCTCGACGACAAGAACATTTATATCGCTCAAGTTACCATTTCCTTTGACTGTGGAGACCACCACATTCAACTCTATGGCCCGTAGCTTGAGTCTTGATCAATTTTGATCGCCGCTGATTCTGCGACGTGCGACGCTTGATGGTTGCTTTTCGAATCTTCGGGCGGTACCTTCTTGGTGGCCATTGCCCGCTTTGGCTTTGCTGGGCCGACCGAGAACGGTAGGACGATCTTGAAACACGCACCCGGAGTGTTAGAGACCTCGATGCTCCCCGACGACTTCGATACCACCTGCTTTATTAGCGCTAGGCCTAATCCACGTCTGGCCCCGTGGCGAGATTGCTTGGTCGAGAAACCGTCGACGAATATATCTTCACGAAGTTCAGCGGGAATTCCCGTTCCCGAGTCTTCGACCTCAATTAGTAGATCTTGTCCAAGATTTGTGAGTTTTATCCTTACCCAACCGGGGTCACCACTGTTCCATCCAACTTGCAGTGCCGGCAGAGCCGCCGCGTCGATAGCGTTATCAATCAGATTTCCAAGCACCGACAGCACTTCGACCGGATTTACAAGCTTGTTGTCGAGGTGGGTCGATTCGTCTACAATGAGCCTCACGGAGCGCTCTGCGGCAGCGGCGCCCTTTGCGAAAATAAGGGCGGTTACCATTGGGTCCTTCACCTGGTCTGTGAGTCGCGACGAGATGGTATCTTGGGTCAGCGATACGTCACGGGCGAATGCCACCGCTTCCTGGGACTCGCCTATCTCAATTAGTCCGATAATGGTGTGGAGCTTGTTGGAGAACTCATGCGCCTGTGCACGAAGGGTTTCAGTCATTCCTACAAGTGAATCAAGCTCCTTGAGGAGCCCCTCCTGTTCGGTTTGATCACGTATCGTTATCACATGGCCGAGACTGCGTCCGTTTTGGGTTACCTCGATGTTGTTGATGATGAGAACAGAGTCGCCAACGACAACTGGTAGGTCTGACCCGGTAATTTGCTGCGTCAGCACCGCCTTTAGTCGAGATCCCCTAACGAGCACCGAAAGTGGGCGTCCGGCGGAACGCTTTGGAAGGTTCAGAAGTCTCTGAGCTTCGTTATTGAAGAACCTGATTCTGCCTTCACCGTCGAGACCGATGACTCCCTCGTAGATCCCCTCGAGCAGGGCCTGCTGCTCTTCGATCACAGAGGCAAGTTGGGTCGGCGACATCCCAAGGGTAGCCTCCCTTAGCTGCCTGCCGGCCAGGTACATTCCGAGTGCGGCTAGCGCGAGCGTGGCTATAATTGCCAGCCAAAGTTTCCAGCCAGATCCAGCGAGTATCTGATAGAGATTTTCACTGGTAGCGGTGACTACCAAGTCGTAGCCCGGCAACTTTCCTAAGGGTTCGAGTTTTCCGATATAGGCGACATTCCCGGGGGAGTTATTGCCCTTGCAAAACGACGAGACATTGGGGTCGGTGGCGAGCTCAGCTAGCGTGGAAGGCGGCTGGTATCCGTATGAGTATTTGGCATCTTGGGCGGCCGTGCCTTCGATTCCACCGATAGGGATTTGACTGGTTGAAGGTGGACGGATCGCCGAGACCTCAAAGTCTGGGAGGTATGCGAGGTTGACGTGGAGGTCACGACAGAGCAGGTCCAATGACTCGATCGTGCTAGCTGGAAGTGGCGGTGGTTTAGTTCGATTGGACCGCGCATCGGTTCCAATCGGGCCAATCTTTTGGCCCGCAATGGCATAGCTGGTATAGAGTTGGCGTTTGGTCTTTACAACAAGGTGTGAGGACGCCGCCGACGCAACTAGTAAAGCCGAAAGACTCATTGCGACGACCGCCAAAGCTGCGATTGTGGCCCCTAGCCTCAGCCGTAGATTTCTCGAGTCCTTTTTTGTCTCGTTTTGGCCGTCCACCTGCTCCCCCAATCCAAAAGGCTAGCAAGTTCGCGCCCTACTGTGAGTTTTTCTCACGCTAGACGCGTGCTGGGATTAATGGGATTAAGTGAATGAATGGGAAAAAGTAAGTGAAATTGGTCACAAGGTCCCTACCTTTTTGTCATCTAGTAATAATTACTTATGAATTTTTTGTCAGGTGGCCAATTTGTTTCGGGAGGTTCGCTCTTTGAGGCAAACTCCCCGGTACAGCCGGCATTAGTCGAAGGACTTGGAGATTTGGGGGCATGAGTCTATTTTTTCTGACGTTGGGATTCGGGCTGGTGACTGCGTCGGTCCTTTCGCTTTTGTCGGTCGGATTAAGTCTGCAGTTTGGAGTTACTAATTTCGTAAACTTCGCCTACGGTTCTTATCTTTCCGCTGGGATGCTGTTCACCTGGACATTTTCCGCTAAGTTACATTTTCCTTTCGTCTTGGCGGCCGCGTGTGGAGTCATCCTTACGGCGATATTGGCGCTGATAGTCAATGAGGTCGTCTTTGAGCCATTTGCCAAGAGGCGCAAGAGTATCTTTTACATGCTCATAGTCACATTTGGGCTGTCTTTGCTTCTCGACTCGATTCTGCAGATTTTCTACGGAGTTGGTTTCGAGAAATTCCCGATCAAACAGAGTGCAGCGATTAAGATCGGCCCGTTTGACTTTACCGGGGTGCAGCTTCTGATCATCTTGGTCGCGGTCGTGTCGATGGTAGTGATCCACCTCTTGTTGACCAGAACTTCTCTCGGTAAAAAGATGCGAGCCATGTCAGACAACCCTGATCTGGCGAAGATATCTGGAATAGATACAAAGTCGGTCACTAGGGCGACTTGGGCGATCTCAGGAGCCTTGGCTGGTCTTGGCGGAGTGGTTTTAGCCCTCAATACCGTCTATTTTGAGACGACAACCGGTGACAGCCTTCTCTTTGTGATATTCGCCGCAGTTATCCTTGGTGGGATCGGGCAGACCTATGGAGCTATGCTCGGTGCCCTGGTGATCGGGGTAGTTACCGAGGTTTCGGCGGTCTGGGTCTCTTCGGCCTACAAAACCGACGTGGCCTTTTTGATCCTCGTCGTCATGCTGCTTGTAAGGCCTCAGGGGATCATCGCTTCCCAGGGCAAGGCGTAAGGGGGCCGATATGACTGGAAGCTTTGGAACCTTTGAATACCTTGGGGGAAGTGAAAATTGGATATAATTCTCGGCTACGTGACGACCATACTGGTCTTCTTCTTTACCTACAACATCTTTACCCTGGGCCTTAACATACAGTTTGGCTACACGGGCATCTTGAACTTCACGGTGATCACCTTTATGGCAATCGGTGGTTACGTGGCGGGAGTCTTGGCGATGCCAAAGGCGGCCGCCGGAAGTGGAATCTACTACATACTCGGGCTCAATCTTCCCTGGCCAATTGCGGCCCTTGGGGGGGTCCTGGCCGCTGGGCTACTGGGCTACCTCATCGGTCAGATAGCTCTCAAGAGGCTCAGGAGCGACTACCTTGCTATCGTCACGTTGGCGACAGGGACCCTGCTCTATGGTCTGATTGGCAATGGGACGTCGATCTTCGATGGGTGGCAGGGCCTGTTCAACGTTCCACAGCCTTTCGCTGGCTTTCGAACCTGGACGCCCCTTGGTTATTCGATCTTCTTTACCATCATGACCGGTGTTCTGTTCGTCCTGCTGTGGTTGTTTGCCAATCGAATCTATAAGTCGCCCTTAGGGCGGGTCATGCGAGCGGTACGTGACGATCAGGACGTCGTAGAGGCCTTCGGCAAAAACACCTTCAAGGTGAGGATGACGGCGATGGTAATTGGGTCGATGTACGTCGGGGTCGGCGGAGTCTTGACCATCGCCTATATAACTGCCCTTTCTCCAGCTGGCTGGACGACGGGTGAAACCTTTGTAGTCTGGGCGGCCCTGCTAGTCGGCGGCCGGGGCAATAATTTCGGTGCGATCGTGGGATCCTTCTTGGTCGCAGTGGTGTTCAACGAGGCGACTAGGTACCTTCCTCAAATACCGGCACATCCAAACCTGATCCCGGATATTCGATACGTACTGATCGGCCTAGCCGTAATTCTCTCGGTCTACTTTAGGCCGCAAGGGATGTTCCCGGAGAAGAAGAATACCTTCCTAGAAGTACCACTTGGTGATAGTTCGAAGGCAATAGAGGAGCACCTAGCGGGTGGTCTTTCCAAGGTTGGAGAGCAGTAATGACGATGATTTCGAAAGACCCGTCCGCCGTGGCGAAAGTGGCCCTCGAGGTCGATTCGCTAAAGAAGAGTTTTGGTGGTGTCGCTGCGGTCGACGGGGCTAGCTTCTCGGTGGAAAAGGGCACGATTACCGGATTGATCGGTCCGAATGGTGCCGGCAAGTCGACGATGGTCAACTTGATCTCAGGGGCACTAAGTCCAGATTCTGGCCATATTCGGCTAGACGGACAGGAGATCGGGGGTCTCGAGCCCCATGAGATCGGTGCTCGAGGATTGATTAGGACCTTCCAAATCTCCAGAGAGTACCCAGACATGACGGTAATGGAGAATCTGATCGTTTCAGCGTCTAACCAAGGCGAGAAGCTGTTCAACGTCTGCTTTAGGCCCTCGGTGGGTAAAAAGAGGGATCGTGAACTGGTGGAACGAGCTCTTCACACCTTGATAACTTTTGGTCTCTATCCACTGCGGAACGAATACGCTCGGAACCTCTCTGGCGGACAAAAGCGGCTCCTGGAGCTGTCGAGGGCGGTCATGGCCGACCCCAAAGTCCTTCTCCTCGATGAGCCGATGGCCGGGGTCAATCCAGCCCTCATTGAGAAGCTCGGAGAACATATCGTCGAGCTGAATAAAGACCTGGGGACGACTTTTGTTCTCGTCGAGCACAACTTGGAAATAGTCGAAAAGATCTGCTCGAAAGTCATAGTGGTGGCTCTCGGGACGACCTTGGCCGTTGGAACGATGGCAGAGCTGAGAAAGAACAAAGCCGTTGTTGAGGCGTATTTAGGGGGTGACGTTCGTGAGCGTGTTGGTAGTTGATCGCCTCACAGCGGGTTATGGTAAGAATCCGATCGTCTGGGATGTCAATCTCCAGGCGAAGGTCGGACAGGTAGTCGGGATCGTAGGTCCTAATGGCGCAGGCAAGTCGACCCTATTGAAGGCGATCTTTTCCATGGTCCGAATTGACTCGGGAAATATCCGGCTCGACGAGACTGACGTTACTGGGCGGTCGTCCTATCTGCTGGCTCGGTCTGGCCTAGCGTACGTCCCCCAGGTCCAAAATGTTTTTGCAACCATGTCGGTCGAGGAGAACCTTGAACTCGGCGGAATGATGAAGAAGTCGGACTTGAAGCGGAGGATTTCAGAAGTTCTCGAGATCTTTCCGGATCTTCACGTTGCCCGCAACAAAAAAGGTGGTGACCTCTCGGGAGGTCAGCGAAACATGTTGGGGATGGCCAGGGCGCTGATGGCCGAGCCCAAGGTGATTCTTCTCGATGAACCGACTGCCGGTCTTTCACCGATCTACGTCGATGTCGTTTGGCAGCAGGTCAAGAGGATAGCCGAGTCAGGTACGTCGGTGGTAGTGGTTGAGCAGAACGTCGACAGGGCGATCAGTTCTTCCGATTGGGTTTACGTGCTGGTAGCCGGGCGGAACAGGGTCGACGGTCCAGCTGCGGCGATTGCCGAGCTTGAGCTCGGAGAGATCTTCCTGGGGGCAGTTCAGGCTGCGAACGAAGAAGAGGGCATGCTCCAACGTAAGTGAGCTTGCCTTTTCGTTTCGGTCTGAATGCGAAGGGGGGGGAGAAGGAAATGGCGAGCCTGGAGGCGCCATTTTCGGAGTCTAGTTCCAGGTACGGTAAGTGTAGAAAGATTAGGAGGACCTATTTTGGGGCGATTCAAGTCATTTAGCCGTTGGCTAGGTGCGGTCGGGGCTCTCTCTATGGTGTTGGCAGCTTGTGGGGGATCGTCTAGTTCTTCATCATCTGGGTCAACGACCACAGCGGTGCCAAAAACTATAACGGTCGGAGAGCTTCTGCCGATGTCGGGGGCCGAAGCATTCGTCGGGCAGTGGTTCGACCACGGAGTCAAAGCTGGTATTCAAGCGGTTAACGCAGCGGGCGGTGTCATGGGTGCCAAATTGGTGCCGGTTCTTGAAGATACCGCTGGTGATCCGGTTGATGCTGTAACGGCTTGGCACACGTTGCAACTGCAGAAGCCGTCATTTGTCATGGGACCATCGTCTCTGGAAATAATGGGAGTTATAAATGACTTCCAGAATGCAAAGATTGTGGACATGATGGAGGGTGGTACTACCCAGCTAGACAAGATGCAGTATCCCTATGTCTACAGGGTTTTCCCTTCGGACTCGGCACTGCTTGCCGCTGAGGCATACTACGCAGTAAAGCAAGACCACTGCACGCGAGCATCATTGATGTACACTGCGGACGCAAATGCTCAGGCTGAAGTCCCTGCAGTTGTCAGGGCGTTCAAGGCACTTGGCGGGACTATCCTTGCCAATGAGCAGATAACAGCTGGTCAGTCTTCGTATTTGACCGAGGTTACCAAGGCATTTGCCCAAAATCCTCAGTGTGTATTTTTCCATGCTGACCCTCAGACTGCGGCTACAGAGTTTGCAAATGTTCGCCAGCTGGGACACATGAATGTCAAGTTCATCACTGGAGATACCGGTGCCTCGCTGCAGCTAGCTCAGGCCTTTGGTCTGTCGGATGCTGCTAAGTGGATGGTCGGTATGGGCGCTCCCGCGGCGTACCCGCAATCCCAAGCTGCCTTCCTTAAGGCTTACGAGGCTGTTTGGCATACCAACAAGCCATTACCAGCTTCGCCAGCTATGTACGACGGAGTTGTAATAGCTGCTTTGGCAATGACCGCAGCCCATTCCACAAACCCGGTGGTTTGGCGGCCATATATCAAGAAGGTGGCAAACGGACCCGGCGTCGACGTGTATACGTATCCGCAAGGTGTCAAGGAACTAAATGCTGGGAAGGCTATCAACTACCAGGGAGCATCTGGTAATGAGAACTTCAACAAGTACCACAATGTCTTCTCTGACTTTACGGTAGTCCAGTTCGATACGAGCGGCAATATGCACACTATCGAT
>JAKCBW010000054.1 GCA_021842145.1 Actinomycetes bacterium | reverse complement strand
ATGTCGGTCATAAATGACCCCGAGATCGACGTGATCGTAGAGGTCATGGGGGGGATACACCCGGCCAAGGAGTACGTTGAAGCCTCACTGATGGCCAAGAAGTCGGTGATTACGGCGAATAAGGCCCTTCTGGCCGAATCCTATTTTGAATTAGAAGAGCTGGCCGACTCGGTCGGCAGGGATATCTTTTTTGAAGCAGCGGTCGCCGGGGGTATTCCACTAATTAGGTCTTTGCGGGTTTCGTTGGCCGGCGAGAAGCTCAAGCGGGTTATAGGCATCGTCAATGGAACTACTAATTTCATCCTCACCAGGATGGACGAGGAGGGGCTCTCCTACGACGTCGCATTGGAACTTGCAAGGCAGCTCGGCTATGCGGAAGCGGATCCAAGGGCCGACATTGAAGGTATTGATGCGGCCTCAAAGGCGGCGATACTCGCCTCGATAGCATTTGGAAAGAAGGTCCGTTTCAAAGACGTCAGCCGTGAGGGCATCACCAAAGTGACGGCGACGGACTTTGAATTCGCTCGGAGGCACGGCTATACGATCAAGCTACTAGCACTCTGCGAAAGACTCTTTGAAGATGAGGAGTACCTCGACGTCAGGGTCTTTCCGGCTCTAGTACCTAAGACCCACCCCTTGGCTTCGGTCAGGGACGCATTTAATGCGATCTTTGTCGAGGGGGATGCAGTTGGGGAACTGATGTTTTATGGCCGAGGGGCGGGGGGTTCGCCGACGGCCTCGGCGGTTCTGGGTGACATCATGGACGCAGCCCATAACCTCCGTTTTGGGAGCACCGAACGAAGGATCGAACGAAAAGACGTAGTCATGGCGCCGACCGAGCGTCTTTCGGGGAGCTTTCTTCTCGCCGTAGACGTCAACGACGCCCCAGGGGTTCTCGCCCAGGTGGCAACGGTCTTTGGTGAAAATAACGTCTCGATAAACTCGATGGAGCAACTCGGCTATATGAACCAGGCGCGACTTATCTTTTTGACCCATGACTCTTTAGAGCAGGACGTAAAAAACACCCTTGCGAAGCTTGAGGAACTCGATTGTGTTCGAAGCCTCAGGCAGGCGATGCGGGTACTAACTGAGGAGGATTAGCTTTGTCTTTAGAGTCGACTCGCTCGAAGTGGCCAGGGGTCATCGAGGCCTACAGAGAGTTTCTCCCAGTTGGCGATAAAACCGAAATAGTTACCCTCTTTGAGGGGGCGACTCCTCTCTATCCAGCTCCCTACCTGTCAGAGATAAAGGGTGCGGAGGTCTATCTCAAGTTCGAGGGTGCCAATCCAACGGGATCATTCAAGGATCGCGGCATGACCATGGCGATCACCAAGGCGAAAGAGGCCGGGGCCAAGGCGGTCGTTTGTGCCTCAACCGGGAATACCTCCGCTTCTGCTGCCGCATACGCCGCTAGGGCGAAGATGGACTGTGTCGTACTCATTCCAGCCGGATATATCGCGCTAGGGAAGCTGGCGCAAGCGCTGGTCTATGGTGCCAAGGTTCTCCAGATTAAGGGTAATTTTGATGAAGCCCTGGAAATAGTGCGAAAGCTCGGGGAGTCCGGGGAGATAACCGTCGTCAACTCGATCAATCCCTACCGAATCGAAGGTCAAAAGACCGGAGCATTCGAGGTGGTCGACCAGCTTGGGACGCCGCCGGACTACCACTTCATCCCAGTTGGAAATGCCGGCAATATAACCGCCTATTGGCGTGGATATAACGAATACGAAAAGGCGGGCAAGTCTGCCTCAAAGCCGAAAATGATGGGATTCCAAGCGGCCGGTTCGGCACCAATAGTCCTCGGGCACATTGTGGAGAAGCCCGATACGATAGCTACCGCAATTCGCATTGGAAACCCGGCCTCCTGGGAAGGCGCATTGACGGCGGCTAAAGAGTCTTTTGGATCGATATCCTCCGTTACCGACGAGCAGATCTTGGATGCATACGCCAAGTTGGCCCGCAACGAATCGGTTTTTTGTGAGCCAGCCTCTGCGGCTTCGGTAGCGGGACTTCTAGCCACCCCGGTCGAAAAGGGATCGAAGGTCGTCTGTGTGCTTACCGGGCACGGATTGAAGGACCCTGATACGGCGATTACGCAGATCAAAGTGCCCGAAGCCGTAGAGGCTTCCTACCATGCGATCGCAAAAGAGTTGGGTATCGATGGTTGACGAGTTCCATTTGGAAATCAATGGATCGGTCGGTGCAGCCAATTCGCTATTACCGTCTACAATTCATTTTATTGGGAACTGCCCGCCAGCTTCGTTGGAAGTTGCCGGACTGTCTTGAGCAATCCAAAAACCCCTTTGAACCGGTGTAGTTTTGGTGAGTGAACGAGGCGGTTGAAACTCGTCTTCCTAAATACAGATTTTGGTGCTAAATCCAACGTGGCTACTCCTCCTTCGTCGTGGCTTAAAAGTTCTGAATTTTTCAAATCTCGAGGCTGTCCACGTGTGAGCGCTCCAATGCATAACAACTTTTTTGAGAGGTGTTCATGAGCACAATTGACCAGACTGATCGATCTCAGCTGGAGAAGAAGGATAAGACCCAACTCCTTGAGTTGGTCGGCGAGATGAAGTTAAAGGCAACGCAGAGGACAAAAAAGGCCGACCTCGTAGAGTTGATCCTTTCGGCGGCCCCTTCGAGCCAGCGGAGCACGCAAAGCCAGGTCGCCTCGCAAACACAGGGCGTCACGCAACCGCGAGGTACTGCTCAAAGACCCGAGCGCAAGGTTAGGACGCCAGATGCCTCCAGTCCGGTGGTACAGGAGGGACTGCCCTTGGGCGGTAGCCAGGGTGAAGCAGCCTCCGCTTCGCCAAAAGCAGCCAGCCCCCTCCCACGACAGAGCGGTCAGAGGCTAATCACCTCGACATCTAGCAGGGGAGTTTCAAAGCCGGGAGCCGACGGCGCCAAGGTGGTCGAAGAGGCTAGGTCAAAAGACCCAGAGGCACAAGAGGCCGGAAGGGGTGGACCCGTCCAATCACACAACGGACACTCCCCCGGATCGTCGACAGCGGGGCTATTCCCGCCGATCACCGTCGTCCCCAAGACCCGCCCAGCATCAGATTCCGAGCCTCAGGGGGCACCAGAGCACGCTACAGCTAGACGGAGTGATGGCCCGTCCGAGGCGAATGACGGTCAGTCACGACGGAATAACCGCAGAAGACGAGGACGCGAGAGGCCACAGGAGCGCTCCGAGCGTGACGGGTCTGAGACTTTTAGCTCGACCGCTGCCACCTCTGTGGAACTCAGCGACGTAACGGGGATCTTGGACCTACGGGACGAAGGGTTCGGATTTATCCGTCTGGGTGGATTTCTCCCTTCGCCTAAGGACGTCTATGTCCCGGTCTCAATGGTTAGGAAGTTTGGTCTAAGAAAGGGCGACGTTCTCGCCGGTGGTGCGAGACCCGCCAACAATAACGAGAAGTATCCGGCACTCGTCCGGCTGGACCTCGTATCGGGTCACGATCCTGAGGCCTCGAGATCACGGGTCAGGTTTGAGGACCTAACACCGCTCTTCCCCGATGAGAAGCTGATCCTGGAGCTGCCGGGCGACCAGGCGAATCAGACCGGGAGGATCATAGACTTGATCTCTCCGATCGGCAAGGGACAGAGGGGACTGATTGTTTCACCGCCTAAGGCCGGTAAGACGACGATCATGAAGCAGATCGCCCACTGCATCGAGACGAACAACCCTGGTGTGCACCTAATGGTACTACTCGTCGATGAGCGCCCCGAGGAAGTCACCGATATCAGGCGATCGGTAAAGGGGGAGGTAATTGCTTCAACCTTCGACCGACCGGCCGATGAGCATACCGCGGTGAGTGAGTTGGCGATAGAGCGTGCAAAGAGGATGGTAGAAGCGGGTAGGGACGTCGTGATAATACTCGACGGAATCACCAGGCTCGCAAGGGCCTACAACCTCGCACAGCCGGCTACCGGGAGGATAATGTCCGGGGGTGTTGACTCCGGGGCGCTATACCCACCGAAGAAGTTTTTCGGCGCCGCACGTAATGTCGAAGAGGGTGGATCACTAACCATCCTCGCAACCGCCCTCGTGGAGACCGGATCGAAGATGGACGAGGTCATCTTCGAGGAGTTCAAGGGAACCGGCAACATGGAATTGAGGTTGGATCGCAAGCTCGCCGAGAGGCGACTCTATCCGGCCATCGACGTGGCGGCCTCTTCGACAAGGCACGAAGAACTGCTCTTTACCAAGAGCCAACTCTCTCAAGTTTGGAAACTTCGCAGGGTGCTAAGTGCACTAGCCCAAGAGGGCTCTTCTGCACCGGGCCTCGAACTTTTGATCGACAAAATCAGAAATACCCGCTCAAACGAAGAGTTTCTCGCTGATATTGCCAAGTCACCGATGATCTGAGGTACCAAGCAGAGATGTTCCGGTCGGTAGATCGTCAATTGCGACTAGATTCTTATGGGTTTATTTGGAGGAACCGATGAAGTCAGGTATTCACCCCGCGTATGTCGAAGCTAAGGTCACTTGCTCATGTGGCAACACTTTTGTGACCAAGTCGACCAAGTCTGAGATGCACCTAGAACTGTGCAATGAGTGCCATCCATTTTTCACGGGCAAGCAGAAGCTCGTGGATACCGGAGGCCGTGTAGAGCGCTTCCAGCGCCGATATGGTGAAAGATCTAAGCGCCAAAAGTGAAGCATCAAGCGGAGGAGGTCGGTGCCGACTCCGCAAACCGCCTTCTAGTCTCCTTTGCCCAAGCCCTCAGGCTTAAGCTACTCGGGTTGGACCAAGACGAGAAAGAGGGAGTCGTCGAACTCGCAAGCTCGGCCGTAGGGTTCCCAATGGGGCAAAATGGCGCTGCGGTGGTCGTGGCGGCTCTCGAAGCGAATTTGATCATAGGCTCCCTGATCCGGGCGCATCGAAGTGGACTGCTGCCATCGATCTTGGTTGTCGCGCCCTTCGAGAGGGACCCACAGGCCGATCGCAACGGCGACTCCGTCATCGCCGGCTGGTTGGCGGGCCTAGCAGATCCTATCGAGTTGAAGGAACTGCGATCGAATGCTTTACGGGAGATCCCGCCGGTCACTCCGACGATAGCTAGCCGGGCTAGTGCGCTGCGAAAAGACGCAGTAGCGGTCTTTTACCTCGAAGATATGACCTCGGGGATGGGCCTGGAGATCGACTACTTCGATGATCGAGTTTCAGCCTTAGTTTGGGGCCTAGAAGTCGCATATGTCCCCCTTGGGGCGACCCTGCCTGAACTGGTTATTGGGGTGAGCGACCCCGACAGGGAGATGTGGGGCCTCATGACAAGGTCGAGTGATTCTTCGCCCAAGGAGAGCCTGTCTTCGATAGTCTCGCTAGTTCGTCAGAAGCGAAGGGGCGGGGAGCCCCGACACCTGCTCAATAGGCTGGATCGCTCTAGGTGGCTTAGGGCGTCGGTATCTTCGATGGGAACTATGGGACCCGTAGAATCGATAGAGATAGCTAATTTAGTCGAAACGGGCGGTGCTAAGTCGACCGGTGATCGTTGCTATGCCATCTCTGGTTCTTCTCTTCTAGCCTTTGTAGTGGGGATCGATCCTAGGGTGGTACTCGAGGCTAACTGGATTAAAAGGGGTTTGATCCAGAGCAATGCCCTGGATCCAGTCGGTCCGATTTTGCTGGTGCTCCTGGCCAAGGATCACCATCGGGTATATCAAGAACTAGCTGACTATTTGAGCATCAATATCGAGGTGCTTCACGTCGAGGCACCCTGGACCGATTAAAGTTTTGGAGAAGTTGTGGATCTAACTGGACTTGGAGCATTTCAGGCAGAGTACGAGCAGATCTTAAAGGAGCTATCCGACCCCAAAGTCTTCTCCGATCAGCGCAGGGCGAAGGAGTTGTCGAGGAGGAGAAAAGAGCTCGAGGCAATCTTGGAGGGCTATTCGAACCTCCAGAGGGCTATTTCTGACCTCGAGACGATCAAAATAATGTATCAAGAGGCGTCGTCCACCGACCGGGACCTCTTGAAGGCGGATATTACTGAGAGCGAAGAGGCACTCGCAAAGGCCCAAGATGAGCTCGAGGTACTCCTGTTACCTACCGACCCGAATGACGGTAGAAATGTGATCGTAGAGATTCGCGGGGCTGAGGGTGGTGAAGAGGCGAACCTATTCGCCAAGGACCTCTTCGAGATGTACATAAAGTACGCAGAGAAGGTCGGCTGGAAGGTCGAGGTACTTTCGCTCGACCCGTCGGATATGGGCGGGTACAACGAAGTGACCTTCGTCGTCAAGGCTGAAGACGCTTGGAGGAAGCTGAAACTCGAAGGGGGCCCACATCGGGTGCAGCGGGTTCCCGTAACCGAGGCCAGGGGGAGGATACACACCTCTTCGTCTACGGTCACCGTCCTCCCTGAAGCCGATGAGATAGAGGTGGAGATCGATCCTAACGAAATTAGGGTTGACGTCTACCGTTCGACTGGGCCGGGGGGTCAGTCGGTTAACACTACCGACTCTGCGGTTCGAATTACCCACATCCCGAGCGGAATAGTCGTGTCGATGCAGGACGAAAAGAGTCAAATACAGAATCGGGCCAGGGCGATGCAGGTACTCAGGGCACGGCTCCTCAAGGCCGAACAGGATCGACTCTCTCAAGAGCACTCCGACGCCCGCAGGTCTCAGGTTGGATCCGGTGGCAGGTCCGAGAAGATTAGGACTTATAACTTCCCCGAGAACCGGGTTACCGACCACCGAATTGGCTTGACCCTCCGTAAGCTCGACCGAGTTTTACAGGGTGACCTGGGAGAGATTATCGACGCCTTAGTGCTAGCCGAGCGGATGGAACAACTCAACAGCCATGGCCCAGAGGCGAACTCGTAGGCATGCCCCGATCAGTTTTAGAACTGTTCAACGAGATCAAAGCCGAGACTGGCTCATCCCAAACGGCCCGTTGGATCGTCGCAGAGGCGATATCAACGCCGTATTACCAAGCGCTTTCATTGGGTTTGGAGGTGCAAGACGCCTCGATAGCAAAGGCACAGGGCTTTGTAGAGAGATTGCAACGAGGCGAACCGATACAGTATGTCCTCGGGCGCTGGGGCTTTAGGGACCTTGAACTCATAGTCGATTCGAGGGCCTTGATACCGAGGCCGGAAACCGAAGTCGTGGTAGAGATGGCGATTCGGTATCTTTCTAGAAAAGCTTTGGAGCACCCGAGGGTTTTGGAATTAGGTACGGGATCCGGTGCTTGTGCGATAGCGATTGCAACAGAAGTAAAGGGTTCATACGTGCTAGCCACCGATTTATCTACCGAGGCCCTCTCTTTGGCAACTACGAACCTTGAGGCGCATAAGGGCCGTATCTCCGGCCAGGTGGAGTTGTTGCGGGCGGACTGGTTTAGTGCGGTTGACCCAGCCGAACAGGCCATGATTGAAAGTGGTGGTTTCGATCTCATCCTCTCTAACCCACCTTATATAAACCAAGTTGACTACGATCACTTGGATCCAGTGGTAAGAAATTGGGAGCCGAAGTCCGCCTTACTCTCCGGCAGAGCCGGAACCGAACAGCTCGAGACGATACTCGAAAAGGCGCCTCGCTACCTTAACAAAGGCGCTTCGGTCGTCTTAGAGATGGACCCGTCGCAGGTCGAAAGGGTCGCCGAGTTTGCCCGATCGGTCGGCTACCAATGCGAAATATTTCGCGATCTGGCCGAGAGGGAGAGGGGCTTAGTGGCAACTAGGCCAAGCATCGAGGAGTGAAGGGCCCTTTTGCCCTACATCTTTGCCCTACATGCTTGCCTTGCATCTTTGTATCGCCTATTTGACTTCCCGACCCGAGCTAGCTATCTTCAGGACTAACTGGAGGTGACGCCGTGGAAGTCCCAGCGGTGCGGACGGAGGATCTCGGAAAGTCCTATGGTCGGACCCAAGCCCTTGTAGGACTTTCTATGGAGGTCGCCAAGGGGGAAGTAGTCGGTTTCTTAGGGCCAAATGGAGCCGGAAAGACCACCACCTTGCGCCTCCTAATCGGGAGTATTAGGCCCACTACCGGCAAGGCGGAGATATTTGGACTCGATGCACGTTCAGATGCGGTCCTGGCCCATAGGCGACTGAGTTACTTAGCAGGCGAGTGCAACCTTTGGCCCTCACTGACCGGAGCTGAAACCCTCAGTCTCCTGGAGCAACTCGCCGGAAGGACGGATCGTCGGTATCGAGACGAACTGGTGGAGAGGTTCGCGCTAGACCCGTCGAAAAAGGTACGAACATACTCAAAGGGAAATAAGCAAAAGGTGGCCCTCATCGCAGCTTTGATGGCGAGGTCGGACCTGCTGATCCTGGACGAGCCGACCAGTGGCTTAGATCCCCTTTTAGAGCGGGAATTCAGAAACTGCATTTTCGAGGCCCAGGAGAACGGTCAGAGCGTACTTCTGTCTTCTCACATACTGAGCGAAGTCGAGGCGCTTTGTGACCGAGTGGGAATGCTCAACCGTGGGCGATTGATCGATTTCACCTCGCTAAAGGAGATGCGTCAGCTAACCTCTCGCAACGTCGAGGTGACCTTTAACTCGACGCCGCCGGACCTCTCTAAAGTGCAGGGCGTGGGCTCGGTGGGGGTGTCGGGTAATTCTGCCCACTTTACATTCAGGGGACGAACGGCGGAGCTTTTGGACCTGCTAGCCAACTTTCAGCCCGAATCATTGCTTATTCGAGAACCGTCTCTGGAGGAGCTTTTTTTGGAGCTCTACGACGACAGCTCCGTGGGAAAGGGCTGAATTTTTGGACCAGAGACCGCAAGCCGAATCGAAGGATAACGAGGCGAAGTATTTCGGGGTCTACTTCTTTAAGAAGTTCATCAGGTCTGGGGTCATCTGGGGCTTAGTCTTCTTTGGTTTTGTATCTACTTCAGCGTTGAGCTACCTCGGCATCTATGCCAGCCCTGCGCAAAGGGAAGCGCTAGTGAGGGCATTTGGTTCAAACCTCGCAACAATAGCACTTTTTGGACCCGCTCCGAGTCTGAACACTACGATGGGCTTCACCCAGTTCAAGTCGCTCTTGAGCGTCTCAATCATCGGCGCCTTGTGGGGCTATTTGACCACCACCAAGGCGATCAAGGGGGAGGAAGAGGCCCAAAGGTGGGACCTGGTAATTTCCACTCCGACGACCTTGAGGCGGACAAGCTGGTCGGTGTTTAAGGCCGTCCTGTTCGGCATATTGGCGATCTGGATAACGATGGGAGTTTCACTTGGCCTTTTGACTCTCGATTCGAAACTGTCAATGTCGCTTTCCATGGCTTTTTACCTCGCCACGGCTTCGATCGTCGAGCCAATTGTCTTCGCTTCCTTCGCGCTGTTCGCCTCTCAATTCAGCGCGACTAGGAGGCAGGCTTCGAGCTGGTGTGGTTGGCTATTGGCGGCCGGATATTTAGCTAGGATGCTCGCCGACTCAAAGGTAGGAGTCAACTGGCTGATCTGGATTTCACCCCTCGGATGGGTAGAGAAGCTCTCCCCCCTTACCGCTCCCAAACCAGCGGCCCTCCTACCACCTTTGCTCTTCTCGGTTGCGATGGTGACTATTTCGCTGTACCTATCGGGGATTCGCGATGTCGGACGGGGTCTTATTACCTCAGGTGACCGTAGGGGGAAAGGACTGGGTGAGAGGAGAATCGGACACCTCGGCCTAACTAGGCGGCTATTTGGACCATTTGTCGTCGCCTGGCTCTTAGCCGTAGCCTTTTGCGGGTTTGCCGCTTCTATGGTGGCGGAGGGGGCCGGCTCTACCATGGCGGGTTCTTCGATCGAAGGGGTGTTTTCGAGACTTGGTGCGAGGGGTGCGGATGCTAGGGGTTTTTTGGGGTTCGCTTCTCTGATTTTGGCACTGATTATCGAGGCATTTTCCGCCTCGTTGGCTAAGGAGACCTCCGAGGAGGAGACCTCCCTTCGGATTGAGCAATTTCTGACCCGAAGTTATCGGGGAACCCGGTGGATCTGGGAGAGGTTTGCCATCTACGTCGCCGCATTGGCGTTTGCTTCGCTCGCCGCAGGGTTCGCAATGTACCTGGGCTCCACCCTCGACGGCTCTCAAGTGCCGATTGGCGCCCTCGTCGGTGCGGGGATAAACCTCCTCCCTGGTGGCATAGTGATCCAAGGGTTTGCGATGGCGGGTTTTGGTTTGGCCGGCGATTGGGCCACAAAAGCGGCTTACTCCGTGTTGGGCTGGTCTATCCTCCTCGAGCTATTTGACGGAATCAGACCGATCAATCACTGGTTGATGGACACCTCTATCCTGCATCAGATGTCCCCGGCACCGGCTAGTCCAATCGATTGGACCTCGGCTATGGTCCTGGTCCTTCTTTCACTAGGCCTCGTGGCATTGGGTAGCATCGGTTTTGCTTCTCGGGACATCGGAGCTCAATTCCACCCGACAATCTGGGTGAATTTGAGGGGGAAAGTCGGGCGTCTAGCTCCAAAGACCCTATGATCGGCGAAAAAGAGAT
>JAKCBW010000053.1 GCA_021842145.1 Actinomycetes bacterium | reverse complement strand
ATCCAACTTAGGCGAGGCAATTAGTTCGATACCATCGCGGTGTCCACAGAGTTAGCTGGTGTGCGTGGGGTCACGTAAGAGAGGTTGAATTAGCGTGATACGAAGGATACTCGTAGGGGTAGATGGGTCTGCCAACTCCTTGGGTGCTCTAAATTGGACCATTGCCCTGGCGCAGCAGACAAATTCTGAAGTGATAGCGGTTCACGCAATGGGTCTAAAGCCGATCGAGCAGGATGGTAGGTTCTTATCTCCCGAGGAGGCCAGACACATAACGGCAGATCTTCTCGACTCGATCTGGTGCGCACCATTGAAGAATTCAGGAGTAAAGCATCAGAATCTTCTGGTGGAAGGTAGCCCGGTAACTGCACTTCTGGAGATCGCTGGCGAACTGGAGGTTGACCTGATCGTTGTTGGCACTCGAGGACATTCCCTTGGCGAAGCCTCTCTCGGTAGTACGGCACATCGAATAATAGAGGATTCACCAATGCCAGTGGTGGTGCTGCCTCCAAGACCGGTCGATGGGTAAAAAGGCGAGGGCAACAGGCGCCTACCAACGACGGCTGGAGCTTCAAGCTGATCAGTGAATTACATGTTTAGCCTCGAATCCCTCAGCAAACTAGGGATAATGGCAGAAGGAGGATAAAGATGGCGGAAATTAGAAACTTAGACATTCGACATAAGGGCGTCGTAGCAGTCGGAACCGATGGCTCGGAAGCGGCAACGAGGGCCGTTTCATACGCCGCATCTGAGGCCATGACAAGGGGCAGCAAGCTACTGATCGTGCATAGCTGGTTCATTCCGAACTTCGGCTACGGGTCCGCCTACGTAGCTCCAATCAATGAAATTGAAATTGCTGCTCAGGAAGTCGTCGACAAGGCGGTCGAGGGGACAAAGACGGCATTCCCTGGTCTGGAGATAGAAGGGAGGCTGCTCGAGGGGACGCCCGGAGTTAGGTTGATCGAAGAGGCCGACAAAGAGGCCGACATTGTCGTCATTGGAACACGTGGACATGGCAGCTTTACCAGTCTTTTACTCGGTTCAGTTAGCGCGTATGTCCTTCATCACAGTAAGATTCCCGTCCTACTCATAAGGCCGGAACCGAGCCACTAATCGCTTCGTTGCCTCATGGATTCAGGGGACAACGAAATCCTGCCTAGTATCTCCATGCTCAAGCGCTGCTCCAAAGACGGGGCCCTTTTACTCGATTTTGGCGTAAAAAGTCCTCCATCCCCAAGCAAACTATCTGCCTTGGAGGAACTGGCTAGGCTCTGTAATTAGTGGAGGAAGGCATGGGCATTGAGAAGCGATTCGGCGTCGTTGAGATCCCCGTAATAACGGCTCTTTGGTGTTCGGCCGTAGCTCTTCGCATTTTCGATGCTAGTTCGCCATTGCGAATCGGGAGAAATCCCCTAGCGAGGCCCGATTTCGCCGTATCGACAAATGTATCCAGGCAGTACAAACGATAAGGAGTCCCTACCTTGATGAACTGGAGTGGCGGATTTTCTTGGATGCTCTTCGACCCCATCGCAATTCTGGCAGGCGCTGGGGTAATCGCCTACATGATCACGCATAGACACTCCAACGTTGGTCCAAGCGATCATCGCGGAATCGAAGGCGCATCAACCTCGCCTAAGGGAACCAGTAGTCAGACATCTCGCCTCGAAGCCGATCCACTAGCGGTATTGCGCAATAGGTATGCGAGGGGCGAAATCGACCACGATGAATTTGAGTCAAGGCTCGAAGGGCTGCTAAAGACCGAGAATTTAAAGTCGAGTGGCTCATAACTCCCAATCAGTCCAGGATAAAGATCGAATTTATGGATTGCTTGCACTGAAGTTAAATAGGACCGTCTAAACCGGACCCCGTCTGTTGCCTTTCACTCTCCCAGCGCTGGAAACATAGTACTTCGTCACCCATCTCGGCGGTATCCGCTGTGGGTCATGACCCTATTCGCGGCTATTCAGCGCAACGTTTGACAGCACTTCGCCTAGCTCAGTAGCGGTGCGACTTTAGGTCTAATCGGTTCAGGATAAGGTCTTGGCCTAAATCCAATTTCACCACAGCAAGCCTTGGCTCAGCCTTTAGCTTTCGAACTACTCCACCTCCAAGAGCTCAATCGGTACTGCGCTGGCAGCTCCAATTGCGTTGGCCAAAGAGCACCCAGAGCGCTTTCCCTGTCGGTGCGCATTAGCGATCAGGCCTGACATTTCCTCACAAACCGTAACATTTGTCAGTTTCGGACCGGCTGTTTTACCACTATTAGTGATTTCTCACTTAAGTTTTCTCACTTTAAGTCGACAATTTAATCAGTTGTATGGGTGGATACACAGATGGTGGTGAGATCGATGAAGCACGATACTAAGGGTATCAATCGAAGGCGGGTACTGATCAGGGGTACAGCACTCACAGTGCTGCTTTCTGCCTCCGCAGCGGCTGGATTCAGCATCCCAGCCAATGCCCCGAGCAGTTTTACACAAAAAGCCACTGTAAGCGCTGTAGGAAACTCGGCCAAATACCTAAACGATAACTTCGTACTAAAGGCGTCGACGGGTACTCCCATCGTGGCCGCTGTTCCTACGCCCGACAACAAAGGCTACTGGTTGGTCGGTCCTGATGGATCCGTTTACACAGCGGGTGACGCTGGTAACTTCGGATCGCTTGCGGGCAAAGCCCTCAACCAGCCGATCGTCGGGATGGCTTCGACTCCGGACGGAAAAGGCTACTGGCTCGTTGCCAAAGACGGCGGAATTTTCTCCTTCGGTGACGCCCAGTTCTATGGTTCAACCGGAAACATGAAGTTGAACCAGCCGATAGTCGGGATGGCCGCCACTGCGACTGGCCATGGCTACTGGCTCGTTGCCAGCGACGGTGGAATCTTCACCTTTGGTGATGCCAAGTTCTACGGTTCAACCGGAAACATCAGGCTGAACCAGCCGGTCGTCGGAATGGCCGCTACGACTACTGGTGGGGGATACTGGCTAGTGGCAAGGGACGGTGGAATCTTCACCTTTGGTGATGCCAAGTTCTACGGTTCAACCGGGGCCATGGGGCTCACTCAGCCTATTGTCGGTATGGCCGCCACGACAAAGGGCGGCGGGTACTGGCTAACCGCTCAGGACGGCTCGGTCTACTCCTTTGGCAGCGCAACCTACTACGGTGGCGGAAACACCGTGGCAGCGGGTAAGACTTTCGCCGGCATAACCGCCTCGTCTACCGGCGGATATATCCTCGTCACGACTACCGGCAGTGCTGTCAACTTCGGGCCTGGGACAACCCCAACCCCCACCCCAGCACCGACCCCCACTAGTTCCGTTTCGAATCCGACGGCGGCTACGGGCAACAGCGCCGGATCGACCTGGAATAACTACGGCGTGACATCCGACGCAAGCCTTAGTTTCCCAGATGTCAGCTACTACGAGCAATCTCAACCGGCACCCGCTTCTGCAGGTTACGGCTTCCTGCTGACACAGAACTCGTCAAGCAATGTCCCGGTTCGCTGGAATCCGTGCCAAGCAATCAACTATGAACTCAACTTGCAGTATGCGCCGGCAAATGGCCAGAGCTTGGTACAGCAGTCACTTGCGGAAATCACCAACGCGACTGGAATCCAGTTCAACTACGTCGGCACAACATCGACGCTTCCAACTCTCAACAGGCCTTCTACGGTCCAAACCCCATCTGGACTTGAATGGTCTCCGGTTCTAATCGCTTGGGAGCCAAATGGAGCCACCGACTATCTCTCCGGAAGCGGAGTAATCGGCATGGGCGGATCGGCGGCCTTGTACACAGGGACGAGGTGGGAGTATGTTACCGGTGAAGCAGCGTTCTCGTCGACCTATCCCGCGACGGCCGAGCAAGAAGCCTCACTGGTCCTACACGAACTTGGTCACGTGATCGGCCTAGGTCACGTAGCAGATCCAACGCAGGTTATGAATCCGGTTGACAATTTCAACGCCCCGACGACTTATCAGGCCGGTGACCTGGCTGGCTTGGCGCACCTTGGCGAGGCGGCTGGCTGTTTGACCGAACCAAACCCGTAAATATCTCTATCCATACCACCCATATAAAAGCAGCCGAGTCTCCACCCAGACTCGGCTGCTTTCTTGTTGGCATTGCCTTGCTCGGTACGAATCTCAGCGATTTCCGCTAGCTTTGCAAGAATGGATCTAGGAATCGCTAATCGTCGTGCCTTGGTGACCGGAGGCTCCCAGGGCTTAGGCCTCGGTACCGCAGTAGCGCTAGCCGAAGAGGGGGTCAAAGTAGTCATTGCAAGCCGATCGCAAGAAAAGCTCGACAAGGCAATGGCCGACCACCCTTCTATTTTTGGTTCGGTTGTCGCCGACCTTTCGACCCCGGCTGATGTCGAGAACCTCGTAGGTTCCGCTCAATCACAGCTCGGTGGAATAGATATAGTAGTTTTGAACGCTGGTGGACCAAAGGCCGGTGGGTATCGGTCTGCGAGCATCCAAGATATTGAAGCTGCACTAAACCAGAATTTACTCTCGATGATCGCGCTAGCTCAAAGAACTGTCGAGCCGATGGTCCAGTCCGGCTGGGGCAGAATCCTTGCGATAACATCATTGTGGGTTAGGCAGCCTGGACCGAATCTCATTCTCTCAAACACGGCGCGTAGTGCTCTGACTGCGTATTTAAGAACCTTAGCTACCGAGGTGGCCCCTGCTGGAGTGACTGTAAATACTATTCAGCCCGGACTTCACAAGACGGATCGGCTGATCGCTCTGCACGGAGGGGACCCTTCAGCGGCCGCGGCGAGTTTGCCTTCCAAATCGTTCGGCGACCCATATGACTTTGGAAAGGTTGCGGCCTTTCTCATGTCGGAGCATTCAAAGTACGTAAATGGTGCTTCACTTTGGGTCGACGGTGGACTTTACTCCGGTCTCATGTAGTAATAGAAATGTGATCCGAATGCGTTTTCGACCTTATTTCATCAGCGTTAAGTCCTGAGTCAGCCGAAGGAAGAAAAAACAAGATCCAGCCGATAATTGCCCACAAAGTTTTCCAAGTAAGTAGGAAGGCAAAAAGTTGATCAGACATATTGCAGCTTTTCGGTTCAATTCTTCGGTCTCGGCCGAGAAAATTGCGGACTTAGGTAAGGCAGTAGGTACCTTGCCAGATCACATCCCCGCCATAGTGTCCTTCGCCCATGGGCCAGACCTGCACTTGTGGCCTGAGGGAACCAATTACGACTACGTCGTAGTCGCCGACTTCGAAACCGAGCAGGACTATCGAGACTATGCGATAGATACTTACCATCAAGAAGTAATAAAGATCAGTCTCCTTCCCATCCTCAAGGAACGTGCCGCGATCCAATTTGAGTTCTAAATTCTCGATCTGAGGTTGGCGGATCTATCCGTCGTCTTTTCGACCTAAACCCACTTAGCGTCGCCAGCTTTGCAGTTCAACTCGGCCCTGGGGACACTGGCGAAAGGGTGTTAGCTGGTCAACGAGTCGAAGGAGACCATGTCCCCGACAAGTTTGAAGCCAGCTAGCCGCTGACCTGAATCTCGCATCACGTCGATGCTTTCCCAGAACGAACCCAACTTACAAACTACTTTTTCAGTCCGCTGTTCCCCTGTATCGCTTAACCCCGCCAAAACGGTTGATCCCTGTCGCACCAGAGCCAAAAATTCCTCTGGAGATGACTGGCGTAAAGACTCAGACAGTTCAGTAAGTATTTCGATAAATTTTTCTACTTCATCGTAGAGCAGAACCCTATTAGGCCAGCAAAGTTCGGCAATTCGCTCCGGGATTCCGTTTGCGACCCTCGTAGCGCTAGTGAACGAACCAGCCGCAAGGAGTCGTGCTACCGTGGCTTCCTTGAGCCTCCCGACCGATAGGCCCAACGCTTCGGCTAAGACATGTGGAAGGTGGGAGACGGCTGCGACGGCGGTGTCATGAGTCTTTGCCAGTAAGGGGATTAACTCAAAATCAATAGACCTCGAAAGGACCTCGAATAGTTCCACACTTAAGCCTGGATCGGCCCTAAAGCCAGACGAAGTCTCAGCCCACCTCGATCGATATAGGACTTCAGGGTTGGCGCTATCAAAGCCACTTCCCTCCCTTCCGGCCATCGGATGTAGGCTCAAGTGGGTAACTCCGTGGTGGTCGGAAACTACCGACGATACGGACGATATAGTCTCAACCTTGGTCGACGCCACGTCAACGATCAAAAGTGGGGATGCCAGGCCGCTGTTTCTCCTACTCACAAGTAGCTCTGATATAGCATGGGGCAACACCGGATTTGGAGTAGCGAAGAGTACTATCCCGCAATGTTCCAGGAGTTCATCTAGAGAGTGAGCGGTTTGCAACCCTTGCCTACGCGCACTCTGAATGGTTGTTTTGTCCGAGTCAAAGACGAGCAGGCTACAGTGGTCCCGTGTCGCAAGAGCCAATGAGCCACCGATGTGGCCTAGGCCAACTAACCCGATGGACACCTTAGAGCCCAAGCGAGTTCGGCTCCAAACTACCTTGAGGCAGGGTGTAGAAAGGCGTAGTCACCTCGGCGCCCTTCCACTTGGGATATGAGCCAAGGAGCTTTACCGAGGCTCCGATTTTCAAAAGCGACTGCACAGCGAGGGACACCGAGTCCTGCGAAATGTGACCTTCGCAAGTTAGGTAGAAACTGTGCATGCCAATCTTTGCCTGGAGTGGTCTAGAAAGGATCGACAACATGTTCACTCCGTAATCGGCAAACACCTTTGCCACCTCTGAAAGAGATCCAACCCTGTCGGCTCCTGGGGTAATAACAAGGGAAGTTTTATCGGCACCGGTCGGGTCGGGGATTTCCTGCCCAATCAGCACGTAGCGTGTTCTAATCTCGCCGACATCAGATACCTCGGAGGCGTACATCGTCAACTCAAACTGCTCACCAACCTCTGGTGGAGCCAGGGCAATGAGTGTCGAATCCCGCTCTGACACCACCATGCGACAGGCATCCGAAGTAGACAGAGCGTGTCGAGTCACAAGTCCCCTCTCCTTGATAAATCTAGAAGAGAGGTCAAGAATCATAGGGTGGGATACCACGGACGTTGCCAGGTGGAGGTCGGCCAACCCAAAGGACGCTATCCCCTCGGCCAGTACCACTTCACCCTGTATCCTCACATTGCTCGAAGAAAAGATGAGCTTGTCGAGAATAGTTGTCATCTCGCCGTCGGTCGAATTTTCCATCGGGAGGATACCATAACAACCGGGAGTGAAGTTTACCGTTTGGATGACCTCCGACACCGAGGGCATGGGGAGCGCTTCGAAATCCTCAACGGACTCGAAGAGCTTTATGGCGCGATAGTCCGAAGTACCCTTAGGACCGGTAAAACAGATCAATTTCTCACTCGGCTCCATGGCGAACTCTCCCGAATATAGCGTAAAAAGGAAATCGCACCGCGACCACCAGCTAGAGCGGGTGGCCCCCATACTCCTCACGAAAAGACTAGAGCAAATGAAGATGCCAACTGTAGTCCGGAAGTAGCCAAAACTACGGCGTTGCGTTAAGCTCACCGTAAGAGCCACAAGGTCTCCTCCAAAACCGATAAAAGGGAGAGTCTGATGAGTGATGAGCAGAGAGCGGATGGTTGGCGGGGGCGCTTTGGATCTAAGATCGGAATTTGGACACTCGCCCTCGAAGGCATCGAAATCCGCCAAGCGATGGATCAGGCAAAAATCGTTGAGAAGTTGGGTTTCGACTCCCTCTTTTTCGGCGAAGCCTATGGACGTGAAGCCTTCGTCAACTCAACTCTTCTACTCGGAGCCACCAGCAGCCTGATAATCGGAACCGGAATCGCCAACATCTACGCAAGGGATGCCATGGCCGCAAACGCCGCTGCCAGAACGATCAACGACGCATTTCCTGGTCGATTCATCATGGGGCTCGGGGTGAGCCACCTACCGCTAGTTGAGCGCTTTAGAGGGCACACCTACCAGAATCCGATCGATACCATGTCGAGTTACCTTGAAGCCCTCGATAAGGCGACCTTCATGGCTAAGGGTCCAGGAGACCGGCCGACTCGCATAATCGCCGCTTTAGGACCCAAGATGCTTGAGCTTTCACGGGAAATGGCCGACGGAGCCCACCCCTATCTCGTCACCCCCGCTCACACCGAAATGGCTAGGAAAATCCTAGGGCCGGATCGGCTCCTCGTCGTAGAACAGGCCGTAGCCCTCACCAACGACCGAGATGAATTCTTGCGAAGGGCCCATTCACACCTAGAGTTCTATTCCGGACTACCCAACTACCGCAATAGCTGGAAGAGGCAAGGCTACTCTGACGAGGACTTCGTTAGGGGTGGATCCGAGAGGCTGAAGGACGCGCTGGTAACTTTCGGGGACGAAGAGGCAGCGGGTCGCATGATACAAGCCCACTTTGACGCTGGGGCAGACCAAGTACTTCTGCAGTTACTTGGAGAGGACATGACAAAGCCACCGGCTGAGGACTGGAAGCGTATGTCAGACTATCTACAACTCACTAGGCACTGAACTTCCGCTATGTACCGTGCTTCCGCTATGTACCATGCTTCCGCAGTGGCAAGCTTGAATGCACAAATTAGATAGAAAAGTCTTCACCCCGCCAGGTGCCGGTTTCGCTAGACCTTATAGCGCCCGCATGAATATGACCTATAACTGATGCCTCCAGTTCGTCTACGCGTTCCTGCAAGGAATGAAGTCCCGCTCCTAGGACATCGGGCATCACCGTTCCATCAAGATCTGGCTTTTGAACTCGCGCCTGGTCTCGGCTCCTCTCCACCACTTGGCCAGGAATACCAATCACCACAGAGTTAGCTGGAACCTCTTTGACCACGACCGCATTGGCCCCAATTCTGGAGTCGCTTCCGATGTATACGGGTCCAAGTATCTTTGCTCCCGCTCCGACGGTTACTCGGTCGCCCAATGTTGGGTGCCTCTTTCCTACATCAGTTCCCCGCCCACCTAGGGTAACGCCATGGTAAATCGTCACGTCGACACCGCACTCAGCCGTCTCCCCGACGACTACACCCGAAGCGTGATCGATAAACAGGCCATCCCCGAGTTGTGCTCCTGGATGGATGTCCACATTTGTCCATAAGCGAGCGAAAGCCGAAATGATCCTGGCGAGCATCCGCTGGTCCCTGAGCCAGAGTAGATGCGCAATCCTGTAGAGGACTATTGCATGAAATCCGGGGTAGAGGAGAATGACTTCGAGTCTGTTCCTCGCAGCCGGATCCCGCTCGTATGCGGCATACAAGTCCCTTTTGATGCTAGCTAACATCTGATTAATCCCCAAGCCCTTCGAAGAGGGCGGTGCTCAAATATCTCTCGCCAAACGACGGGATAATTACAACGATCAGCTTTCCAGAGCTCTCGGGTCGAGAAGCGATCTTGACCGCCGCCGAAACCGCAGCACCCGAAGAGATGCCGACCAAGAGTCCCTCTTCTCTGGCCATGCGCCTGGCAAATTCAAAGGACTCAGCGCCTTCAACTTGAACTATCTCGTCTACGTACTTCCCGTCATATACCACCGGAATAAAACCAGCACCTATACCCTGGATCGGGTGTGGCCCCTTGGGGCCGCCTGAAAGAACCGCCGAAGTTGACGGCTCGACGGCCACCACATGAAGATCCGGCTTCCTCTCCTTGAGGGCGTGGGCCACGCCCGTGATCGTGCCCCCGGTACCCACTCCAGCTACGAAGATGTCGATCTTTCCATCGGTATCACGCCAGATCTCTTCCGCCGTCGTGGCTTGATGTATCGCTGGGTTTGCGGGATTCTCAAACTGCTGAGGCATGAAGTACTTGGGATCTGATTTCACCATCTCTTCGGCTTTAGCTATAGCTCCGCCCATGCCTTCGGAACCGGGGGTAAGCACCAGGTTGGCTCCATACCCCCTCAAAAGCATTCGCCTTTCCCTGCTCATTGAGTCTGGCATGACGAGTGTGCACTGGTAGCCCTTAGCTGCACAGACCATGGCGAGGGCAATTCCAGTATTCCCGCTAGTGGGTTCGACGATAACGGTGCCGGGTCCAATCAACCCGGCCTTTTCCGCTGCCTCAATCATCGCTACCCCGATTCGGTCTTTGACACTATGAGCAGGATTGAAATATTCAAGCTTGGCAGCGATGGTGGCGTTGGCGTCGCCTCCGACCCTATTCAGTCTGACCAAGGGCGTATTGCCAACTAGCTTCGTCACATCATCTGCGATCTTCATTTGGGCTCCTAACCTCGCTAGCGAGAATTCGTGGACCGTTCCACCTACCAACTTCTTAACACTTAAGGCTATACCTTCAATTCCGACTAAGTTAGTCGGAGTTTACATTTAAAGTCTCAATTCTGCCGAGGGGCTGGCGTTGTTCGAGACTTTGTCGAGCAAAAGGCACCCAGGAAGTACCCTGAACCAGCAAATCCGAGCAGGCTGAAAGTGCACTAACTCCTCCTTTATTCAACTCACCAGCGGGCTAAGGCATTGTACGGAGCATGCAAGAAAGGCCCGCGCATTTCAGGGGTCGACGTTTCCAACCGTTTTCTTACCTGCCGACGACGGCCACTTTGGTTGCGAACAGTATTGCCTCCGATCTTGGGTTGGCCCAAAGACCCATCAATCAACACCTGTCCGTTGCCATTAGAAAGAT
>JAKCBW010000052.1 GCA_021842145.1 Actinomycetes bacterium | reverse complement strand
CGATTCCCAGGATCTCGGACATCTTGGTGATCTCTGGGCCCAGCTTTCGGGCTAACTTATACCGACCGACCTTGGTTAGGTCGTATCTCTTCGACGAAAAAAATGCATTCTCAAAGTAGTTTCTGGCGGCGTCCAGGGTCGGAGGCTCACCAGGGCGAGCCTTTCGAAAGATCTCAACGAGGGCTCCATCCTGGGTTAGACCGTCGGAACGCTCTTTCTCCCACTGAGCGCCAAGGTAGTCAAAGTGACTCACGAGCCTATCGATCACGTCAACCTGGTCGTAACCTAGAGCACGCACAACAGTAAAGAGGCTTAGCCGCCTCTTCCTTGCGACTCGAGCGCCTACGTTGATATCCCTACCGGGCTTCCGCTCGACGTCAAACTCAATCCACTCACCACGATAGGGATGGATGGTCGCAGTAAGGACAGTCTTTCCGTCCCTACCAGCCTGGAAGAGCACACCTGGCGAGCGGACCAGCTGGGAGACAACGACCCTCTCGGTTCCGTTGATGATGAAGGTACCCTTCTCGGTCATCATCGGAAAGTCGCCCATAAATACCGTCTGCTCTTTAATCTCCCCCGTCACGCGGTTGGAGAATGTCGCCTTGACGAAGATCGGGATCGAATAGGTGAGATCCTTCTCCCGGCACTCCTCTTCGCTATATTTCGGAAGGGGCTTGAGATCTTGGTCATTCGGGTCGAAATCTAACTCGAGCCGCAACTGACCACCGAAGTCTTCGATCGGCGAGATATCGCGGAAGGTTTCGGCCAATCCGTGCTCTAAGAACCAATCAAAAGACTCTCTCTGTATCGCAATAAGGTCAGGCAGAGGCATGACCTCTGCTAGGTTAGCGAAAGAGAATCTCTCGGGTGACTGAATACGAGAGTTCAACTGACATCTCCTATAGGAAGGCGCGCTAGTAACAAATCGATGAAATATTTGGTCTGATTACCTGTTGGAGGGCGCGGCAATACGGCGAAAACAGCCTGAAAAAGGGGACACCGCGCACGACTCTTTTAAATATACACCAATCTGACGAGAAGGAGACCACAAAGACACCAAAGAATCTCTTTGGCATCGAATAAATAATCCTTCTTGGCGTCTATCGTAGCATCAAACCAAAAAAATGATTAAGCCCGGACACCAAATGAGGCGTCCGGGCAAATTATAAAATCCCTAACTTACTTGAGTTCGACGGTTGCGCCGGCGCCCTCTAAGAGGCCCTTAGCCTTCTCCGCGTCTTCCTTGGAGACCTTCTCAAGTACCGGCTTGGGAGCCCCATCGACGAGGTCCTTAGCCTCTTTGAGGCCCAGGTTGGTAAGCGTCCTTACCTCCTTGATGACCTGAATCTTCTTCTCGCCAGCCGAGATCAGCACGACGTCAAATTCGTCCTGCTCCTCTGGCGCTGCGGCCTCTGCACCGCCGCCACCAGCTGCTGGCGCAGCCGCCACGGCTACAGGTGCTGCCGCAGTTACTCCGAAACGCTCTTCGAACTCTTTGAGGAGCTCCGAGAGCTCAAGAACTGTCATATTTGCTATTGAATCGAGTACTTCTTGTTTTGTTGCCATAAGGATCTCCTTTACGATCTCCGACCACCTCCGTAGGAGGCCGAAAGCTTTTTGTTACACTTGGGCTTAGGCCGCTTCGTCTTGCGACTTCTTCTCCACCAGAGCCGAAAGGGCGTAGGCGAAGTTTTGTGGAAGCGCCTTCAACAGACCGGCAAAATCCCTCATCGGCGCGGCCATTACGCCAGCGATCTGACTTAGCAAAGCATCCCTAGATGGGAGGTCTGCCAAGGCAAGGGCGGCTTGGGCGCCGATTGGTTTGCCTGATAGGACTCCACCTTTAATTATTAGGGCGGGCTTTGCCTTGGAAAGGTCTCTGAGGCTCTTTGCCACCTCAGCGACGTCTCCAGAAACAAACGTCAATCCGGTTGGACCAACGAGTAGTTGATCCAACTCTGATAGTCCACTTTGATCTGCGGCTATTCTTACGAGGGTGTTTTTGAACACCTTGTACTCGCCGCCTGTGTCTCTGAGCTTGCGCCTGATCTCCTCAAGGTCCGTGACCTTTAGGCCTCGGTACTCGGTAACCAGCACTGCCTGGGCAGATTTGAACCTACCCTTTAACTCTTCGACGATCGCGACCTTTTCTGGCCGTGGATTGTCCATATCTCTCCTCGGGTACACAACTAGCTGCTCTCTCTGCCGACCCGTAGAGATCGCCTCATCAGGCGGTCAACGACCTTTGAGCCTCGCGGCACCGGACCTCTTGAGCGAATCGAAAGTTAATTCAGCTACCTGAACGAATATAGTTGCCCTATTGGGCGTTGGCCGCCGCCTGAATCTCCTCGTCGTAAATTCTGACCCGGTTAGTATCAATTTTCACCGCTGGGCCCTGCGAGGAGGACAGTGCAATTGTCCTTAGGTATTTTCCCTTAGCCGAAGCTGGCTTTGCCCTCTGGAGTTCTTCTAAGGCAGCCCTAAAGTTTTCGGCTAGCTTTTCAGGCCCAAAAGAGGCCTTACCTATAGGGAGATGGATAATACCGACCTTGTCGGTGCGGTACTCTACCCTTCCACCTTTGAATTCTGTTACCGCCTTGGCGACGTCTGTGGTTACCGTCCCGGTCTTGGGGTTCGGCATCAGACCCCTCGGGCCGAGAACTCGACCGAGCTTTCCAACTTGCGCCATCATGTCCGGGGTAGCGATAGCCACATCGAACTCCAAAAAGCCTTCTGATTGGATCCGATTCACTAGGTCATCGGCTCCAACGACGTCAGCGCCGGCATCTTTAGCCTCTTGAGCTGCTTCGCCAGCCGCAAAGACGGCAATACGTACTTCCCTACCGGTACCGGCTGGAAGGGAGACGGTACCCCTAACTATCTGATCAGCCTTCCTGGGATCCACTCCGAGCCTCACTGCCAGTTCGACCGTCTCGTCAAACTTGGCGGTTGCCGTCTTTTTGACTATAGAAATAGCCTCGATCGGAGCGTGAAGCTTTGTCTTATCAAAGGCAGTAGCCATAGCCTTTTGCCTTTTAGTTAGCGTTGCCATAATGATCTCCCAATACTGCCCTTCTGGGCTGTTAGTCCGCCAGCTTGATACCCATAGACTCCGCGGTCCCTATCACTTGCTTGATAGCGGCCTCGATGTCATATGCGTTTAAGTCCGGCATCTTGGTCCTTGCGATCTCTTCAACCTGTGCCCTCGTAATCGTCCCAACTTGGACTTTACGATTCGTGGCCGATCCCTTAGGAACTCCGGCTGCCTGGCGAACCAGAACCGGGGTCGGAGGGGTCTTCAGTACAAAACTGAAGGAGCGGTCGTTAAATATAGTTACTTCAACGGGGATTATCTGCCCCTTTTGGCTTTCCGTCGCAGCGTTATACTGCTTGACGAACTCCATTGTCTGAATTCCGTGTGGTCCAAGGGCGGTACCCACCGGCGGAGCCGGGGTAGCTGAACCAGCTGGAAGGTTAATCTTTACAACCGCAGTAACGGTACGCTTTGCCATTTTTGATACATCCTCAACTTACTATCGACCCGACAACATTCACCAAAAGCCGCGACTAACGAGCCCGGCAAATGAACCAACTAAAGCTTTGAGACCTGCGCAAATTCCAGTTCAACCGGGGTCTCACGACCGAAGATGTTGAAGAGCACCTTCAACTTCATCTGGTCTTCATTAATCTCCGATATCTCACCAGAGAAGTCCGCAAGAGGACCTTCTTTGACCCTCACCGTCTCACCGATCTCAAAATCAACCTTCGGCTTGAGCCTCCGGAGCGCCTCATGGGCGACAGTCTGGAACTGCAGCATCGACTCGACTTCTCGCCGAGAGAGCGAAGTCGGCTTTGAGCCCAACCCAACGAAACCGGTGACCCCCGGGGTATTACGGACCACCTGCCATACATCGTCATCCATATAGCACCGGACCATTATGTAGCCGGGAAACACCTTCTTCTGGGAGGTGACCTTCTTGCCATTTTTGAACTCGGTCACGTCCTCTACGGGAATCTCAACTTCAAAGATTCTCTCCTCCATGCCCATCGAAGCAATCCTGGCCTGGAGGTTAGACCTGACCTTGTTTTCGTACCCCGCATAGGAGTGGATGACATACCAGTCACCGCTCCGGTCGTACGGGCTCTCGAGAAGCTCAAACTCCGCCGCGTCATCCTCGTCGCCGTCGTTCAGTAGCGTGTCTTCATCGACAACGCCCACGGTGAACTCGTCCTCGACAAGAGAACCGTCCGCAGCAACCTCAAATTCGTCTGAAAATTCTGACACCTTATTGTTCAACCGATCATTTAAAAAGGAATATCACTAGACGCGAGAAGAGGACATTGAGCAAAAATATCAGCGTCACGGTAAAGGCAAGCGTTACCAAAACTACGCCCGAGTAGTTCCTGACTTCTTTCTTGGAAGCCCAGTCGACCTTTTTTAACTCGCCTTTAACTTCATTGAAGTACTGCTTCGGGGAGGTACGCTGCCCTCCTTCTTGGCGTGTTCGCTGAGCGGGCGCGGCCTTTTGAGCGATGGGCTGTCCGTCCTGGTCAATTTGACCTTGACGCTGAAGTAATCTCTTAGTTTCGCGGTTCATGGTGATCACCAATAGCTAGTCGACGAGCAGGGCAGGAGGGACTCGAACCCCCAACCCCCGGTTTTGGAGACCGGTGCTCTACCAATTGAGCTACTACCCTACAGTGCCCTACCAACATAGCGGCACATAGGACTCAATAAGTCTAACCGACTTCACTCAGGTTCCGGATAGTGAAATTGACACCGATCTAAATCAGTGAAAAAAATCTATTACCAGGCGGGCAGAAGAGAAGAAAAGTCGACCAATTACACCCTCTAGCAAGGGACGCCATCCAAAATTTGAACCAAAAGAGCAAAACGTCTCTGAGTCCACTTCGGAAAGACGATTTGCGGGCTGGCCGCCTCGTCCCATTGGTATCTAAGCTGTCGAAAGCCTAGGCCTCCACATTTCCCCGAGCCTCGATTCTCAGCAAGCATTTGCGAACCTCAGGGAGTTGTCGGCCTCACCTCGCCAACCTTGGCACTTTTGAATAGGCTGGAGTCAATTCTTAGTTAAACGGCTAGGTTCGCTCTTTAGCAACAGCCTGGCCCTTAGACCGCCCGAGGGAGTTCACCAGCACCTTCTTCGAAGTCCTCCAAGTAATCATCGACGGCGACTAAATCGCACGGTGGTTCGCCGCCTCGCTGGTTACTCAGCCAAGAAAGCGCTTGAGCTAGCCTCTTCCTCGCCCGATGCAGCCTAACTTTGGCCGTAGCTTCGGATATACCGAGCTTCTGAGCTATTTCCGAATGCGCCATTCCATAGATGTCCCTGAGGACCACAACGGTACGGAGCTTCTGGGGGAGCTTTTTGAGTTCGGCGTCGATATCGAACTTCAAAGTCATCCGAAACATTGATTCCCGATCCGCTTCTTGAGATCGATCAATGTCGCTCGCCTCCGAAAGGGGCTTCTCCCGATTCTTCTTACGTAGATCGGCCTGGTGCGAGGAGGCGCAGTTAGAAACGATTCGAAACATCCAAGTCTGGAAGCTCGCGTCTCCCCTGAACCTCTTCAGAGACCTAAAAGCGCGAATGTATGAGTCCTGCAGCACGTCGTAGGCATCTTCGAGATTCCCAACCAACTTGATGGCGAGCTTGAGATTGTCACGATAGGTCAACTTGACCAGCTCTCCAAAGCTCTCGGTGGAACCCTGCTGAGCCTGCTCGACAAAGCGCTTCAACGACTCCGCGCGCTCGGTCACCCTCTGGGTCTACCTAGTCTCTTTGTGAAGGGTGTGCTGACGCTCCCAGCTGCAGTACTTCTTCATCTCAATGCGCTCACGATCGTTCTGCTTATTTTTCGTCGTGATATAGTTACGCCTCTTGCACACTTCGCAAGCGAGGGTTACTTTGATACGCTTTTCGTTCTTTGCCATGGATAACCAAACCCCACTCGGGTGAAAAATCTAACCACTTGAGCATAGCCTCTTTCGAGGACTACATCGTCTCAAAAGTGGTCATCTCAAATTGGCACGCTTCGCTAAGTCTCAAGTTCCTCAACTAGTGACATCCTCCCCTCGCCAAAGGCGAAGTTTGTGGAATCGGCCGTGACCAACCGACCAACTCCAACAGTTGAAGCTTCATTGGGTCTGTTGCCAGCGTACGACATCCCTCCAGGTCTCAAATCCGCATGTCCTGCGGTGAGTACGTTCTTAGCAGCACCTAGATATCCAACCTCGACCTGGCCACACTTCGCCACGGAAGGATCTCCACGGCTTAGGCCCCAGGGGCTATATGTAGGCATGGGGCTCGAACTCCTGCCTCATTGACGACCTTCGCCGTGGTTACCGATACCGCAATAGCCACAAGGCGCAATGCGATTAGCCACCCTAGAACATCAAGGCCATCGGAGAGTGAGCCCCTCTGGGACGGGTCGACTTCCGAGTAAACAATCCCTCTCATGACAAATCCCCCTGGCGGCGCATCGCTTCTCAAGGAGAACGGTCGGGCAGTCAATCATCCCTGAAAAGGGATTATGTGAGGGCCTGGGCGGGGAGCGAGCGGGTGAGAGAGTGAAGCCACGGAGAACGATGCCAGCTTACGGCATTGGGTCCGGCCGGGAAGGAGTTCGGTTAAGTCCGGGCCAGGCGTATCCAATCGGCACCGGTGGGTTCGGCATCGAAGTATTGGTGAGTGCCGATGGCTGCAGCGAGATCTCCGCTAGTAGGAAGCTGACCAGACACGATGGAACTCACCCGTTCACCTGGGCCGACGATCAAGCTCTGAACTGAAAGGTTAGGAGCCGACCCACCTGGATTGATGGTCAATGTGAGCAAGCAGTGGATAGATCCACAAGCGAGTGACGCACTGTAGGGAGAGGCGTTCTGGTCCACGGGGCGGAGGTGGATCGGCTGTACCGCCCAGGAGTGCGCGCTAACACCTCCTTGAAGGAGTAAAGTGGCTCCGCTGGTGGCCACGACCCCCGCGCAGTTGCCGGTTGATGTACATGCAACTGAGTAGAGGGCAGGTCCCTGAAGGCTGTAAGGGACCCGACCAGTGAGTCCGAGGAGATGCCAAACCTTGCCGTTGTCGAGTGAATAAGCGATAAATGGTCTTAGGGTGCCGTAACCGTTGACGAAATCATGCTGCCCAACAGCGAGGCAGACGCCACCCGGTCGGCAGGTCACCTCCATGGTCGAGAGATCGTTTGCGACGTTCACCACTTGGGCCGAATGCCAGCTCCTGCCCGCATCAGTGCTCCATCGCACGGGGAATCCATAGTGATGACTAATCCCGGAGATCCCCATAATGCAGTCCTGTGTAGAGCTACAGGCCAGAGCCTCTGGAGTAATGCCGGGCGGGAGGTTCACGGCGGCGGTGTTCCGGTGGATCGGATCCAGTGAGAGCAGTTGGTACGGACCATTGCCGATCTCGACGATCACTTTGCAATCAGTGGTACTCGGACACGTCATGGCAATCGGTACCAGCAATCCGACTCCAGCACTGGCATCACGAATGAGAAACGAATCCGTCACTCGATGGTGGCCGGGGAGAAAACTGAGCAGTCTGAGTCCACCCGAGGTTTCCACGGTCTCAAAACATGAGATGGTTGGGCAGGAAACTAGTTGACTATCAAATGGTGCGAAGATCGCCTTCGCATTCGTCGACAACTGCACTGGCTGACCGAGTTGGAGGCGTGTGCGATGGAGCCCGGTGAGATAGATGCTTGGAAGACCCAGCCCAGGACGCTCGAGCGTGAGAAGACAAGTCGGCGAGGTGTTCACGCATTCTAGTGACGGACTATCGACGTTCAACCCATTTGGCACCTGGACCGGTGCAATGCTCGAGCCCATCGCCCAAAAGCCGCTTGTGGATTTCTGAGTTCGTGCAATCACCATGCACCGGGCGGAGCTGCAGGTGAGTTGCTGCACAAAGGTGTTCGGGCTCTTCGTGGCTACGAGCGTCGAGACGGTCCCGTCGTCGGCAATTGAGGTGATGCGGATCTGCTGGTTCGTCCCCTGCCCAAACGCCTGATTGAAGTAGCAATCGGTGGAATCGCAGCTCGCTTGATCTTGCGGCTCTGTAGTGGCTGGACTGAGGGTAGTGGTAAAACCAGTGGCAAGACTCCCTCGGAGAGCCTCTTGGGACTCCACCATTGCGCCTGGCAGCGTTACGATGTCGATGCAGTTGGCAGCGGTCGCGCACGACACCTGGTCGGCAGCCCCTGAAGGTTCGTTGGGGAGTCTAAGAGGGCTCCACTCTGCGGACTGACGGATCGATACGAGTACCTCCGGGCTCCCTCCCACAGCCCCCGAGACCCAACAGGTCCCGTCCGATAGACAGCCGATGGAGGCGGGTCGGAAGTGACCCCCAAGGTCGAGACGACCCCACGACGAGCCGGCGTTATCGGTGACTAGAAGGACAGCATTCGTCCCAGACGGGCTCGGGTTGGTAACCGCATAACACGTCTGAGGACTCCGACAAGCAAGCCCCGAAACGAATGATGCCGACCCAGGAGGAAGAGAGATCCGGCTAAAGACCGTCTGTCCGGCGTGGTCCACCCACAGCTTGGAGTCCTTCCCGAATAGATCCGAGGTAGCGACGACACAGAACGAAGCTTCGCAAGTGAAGTTGCTCGGTGTAGCCAGAGCTGTCGAGGACCCAGAGAAGGACGACACCGAGGTGACTTCGAGTTTGGGTGGTCCTGACCCTGGATGCGCGGCCGCGCGTGTCCCTGCTCCGTGGAGCAGACTGTAAGAAACCGCCAGAACTGCACCGACCACTACAACGGTGGCGAGAATTATCATAACAATCGACGATCTGCGCCGCAGTCTCATTGGCCTCGCTCTCGACCGGCGGATGACCCACACCCCGCCTCCAATAGTCTACCCAGCACCAAGAACCTCTCCCTGATGGCTAGGGACTGGCGACGTCCTCTGCTCTCTCACGGATGAGGCTCGACCACACACCACTCTGACCGGGTTCTTGCGATTCACTTTGCCCGCGTGTCCAAACTTTGAAGAACGCATAGTGATATATTTAGGGCAGCTAATACTTCTTTTTACCGGAGCAGTGGCGTCGCCGATGTGACACACTCGATTGGATTTCAAAGAGTTTGGGCCGGTAGGTGGCTACCCCTCCCCGCTCCCAGGGTCGAAGCTCGCGGACGCCCCTGTTTACCACCGCCCACTGGCGGTGATATTCGGACAATTACTGGTAGCGGCGGTCGGACTCGAACCGACGACCCCACGATTATGAGCCGTGTGCTCTTACCTACTGAGCTACGCCGCCAGAGAGCCCCCTGTCGGAATCGAACCGACGACACCAGCCTTACCATGGCTGTGCTCTGCCGACTGAGCTAAGGGGGCGGCCCGATAAATACTACCGTCAATTTGACAGATCCGCTCCAAAATTATGCTGGCATTTATCGGTGGCCCCCTACTTTTCGCTGCGGCTCGACCTTGAAGACTTGCCGCTAGCCTTGCTAGGCGATCCCAAAGGAGCCATCTCCCCTCCGACCAGCGCAACCAACTTCGGCCATGGTGGAAGAGTTGAAGTCCGATCCCTAACACGACCGGCTATAGCGGCAACTCCAGAATGATCAGTCGACGCTAATCCGTCTATACGCCGCACTGGGCGAGTGAAAGATGAGGATCTCCTCGCTGTCGGCAAATACAGTTGTGAAATGGAAATCCGCCCAGCCAGAGTGGAAGACGCGGCACAGATAGCGTCGATCTACAATTACGAGGTCCTCAACTCTACCGTCACATTGGAGATTGACCCAAGAACGACCCATCAACAAGAGAGGTGGATAGCACGTCACTCTGGCGTACATCAGGCACTAGTCGCCGTCGAGGACGACGTAATCATCGGTTATGCCTCCCTATCCTCCTACAAACTTAGGGCGGGGTACAATACCACCGTAGAAGATTCGATCTACCTTCATCACGGCCACAGGAGGATGGGGACGGGCAAGCTACTCCTTAGCAGACTGCTCGATGTCGCAGCGGTAAGTGGTTTCCATACCTGCATGGCACGGATAGTAGTAGGAAACATCGCCTCGATAGAACTTCACAAGTCTGTCGGATTTCAAGCCATCGGCATAGAAAAGGAAGTTGGTCGCAAGTTCTCGAAATGGCTCGATGTCATGGTCATGCAAAAGATGCTGAACTAGACGAACGATCGCCAGCTACCAACGAATGAACTTCATCTCTTCGAACCAAGCGATTCTGGGGTATCTTCGTCTCTGACTAGGTCAGCTAAAGGCCCGTCTTTTTTGCCACCAGATCGATCAATAAAGTCGGTGCCTTAGCTCGCACTCTGCGTTGGAATCGCCTACCTTGAGTACTTCTAACTCCACTGACCTGTAAGTGGCTAGCTTTCCGCTCGCCCAGCGGAGGTCTCACGCTGACGTTGGCTATCTGCTTCTAAAAACCTGAGCATAACTTCTCAGAATCCTTAGACTTATCCGCACAAGGTTGATAAGAGATTTTGGTCTCTTGCAACTCATGCCCCTTGACGCTCAGTTTCGCCGGAGAACGTGCTAGCAAGATACGCCGAACTTCCTTGTGAGGGGTATAGAGAGTGATCTCTTGATCGGAGTATCTGTGTAGCAGGTTCAAAGCAGCGTTGAAGTCAGCCTGGAGAACATCCCC